>CALBLR010000001.1 GCA_937896015.1 uncultured Prevotellaceae bacterium
CTTATGGAGGCCGGCGAGCTGCACGTGGGCGACGACATCTACATCACAGGCCCCACCACCGGCGCAGTGCCCATGAAGGTGGAGGAGATACGCGTCGACCTCAAGCCCGTGGACAAAGCCGTGAAGGGCGACCACTTCTCGATAAAGACCGGCGTTAAGATACGCCCCAGCGACCGCCTCTTCATCTGGCAGCCCAAGTCCCAGTCCCAAAGCCACAAATCGTGAGCAATGAGTTGCGCTGATAATTTTAGGTGTTAAAAATTGTAAATTAATTGTAGGGCTTAATTATAAATTTTATATTTGTGCAAAATAATTATACGGATTTGTATGATTGTTTTAAAACATAGTTAAAAAGCAAATGCGTCACTAGCGCTTTGACTATTGTTCTGAAACTACCACTTTCATTGAGCAAGGATAGACAAAAGCATTAGTGCTCGCTTACGGACAAATATAGTCCCAAAGTGTGTCAGCAGAAAAATTACAGTTTTCTCTGGCACACTTATGTGGATTGTCTTATCTCGTGGGTAGCACTTCTCGTCTCTTGCAAGGCTGTGGTAGGCCTCAGAACGGATGAGAGCAAGTGTGTGCCCACGCTTTGTTTTTACCAGTTAACCAACTTATTTTTTTAACCTTTCTCCGGGCGCAGTAGAAATGGGCGCGGCGCGGACGGCACTCTCTGGGAGTGCGGCCCGCGCCGCGCGGCTTTATGTTAGGGTTATGAATGAGTCGGGGCTTATGCCTGCCCGCCTTCGGGGGTCTCGCCCTTCATGGCGGCCATTATCTTGCTCTCAAGCTCTTCGGCAAGTTCGGGGTTGTCGGCAACTATCTGCTTGGCCGCGTCGCGCCCCTGGCCGAGTTTGGTGCCTTCGTAGCTGAACCACGAGCCGCTCTTTTTGACGATGCCAAACTGCACGCCCAGGTCGATGATTTCGCCCACTTTGCTTATGCCCTTGCCAAACAGGATTTCGAACTCTGCCTTGCGGAACGGGGGCGCCACCTTGTTTTTCACTACTTTCACGCGGGTGAGGTTGCCAATCACGTTCTCGCCGTCTTTGAGCTGGCCCAGGCGGCGAATGTCGATGCGCACCGAAGCGTAGAACTTGAGGGCGTTGCCGCCGGTGGTGGTCTCGGGGTTGCCAAACATCACGCCCAGCTTTTCGCGCAGCTGGTTGATGAAGATGCAGGTGGTGTTGGTCTTGCTGATGGTGGCGGTGAGCTTGCGCAGGGCCTGCGACATGAGTCGCGCCTGAAGGCCCATTTTGCTCTCGCCCATCTCGCCTTCGATTTCGGCTTTGGGGGTGAGGGCGGCCACAGAGTCGATCACTATGATGTCGATTGCGCTTGAGCGTATCAGCTGGTCGGCTATCTCAAGGGCCTGCTCGCCGTTGTCGGGCTGAGAAATCCACAGGTTGTTCACGTCCACGCCCAGACTCTCGGCATAGAAGCGGTCGAAGGCATGCTCGGCGTCGATTATGGCCGCGATGCCGCCCATTTTCTGCGCCTCGGCAATGGCGTGGATGGCCAGAGTGGTCTTGCCCGATGACTCTGGGCCGTAGATTTCCACAATGCGGCCGCGGGGATATCCGCCCACGCCCAGGGCATAGTTGAGGCCGATTGAGCCGGTGGGTATCACCTCAATGTTTTCGATGTGGTCGTCGCCAAGCTTCATAATCGAGCCGCGGCCATAGGTCTTGTCGATTTTGTCCATGGCCACTTGCAGGGCTTTGAGCTTTTCGGGCGATACGGCCTTGCGTGCGGGCTGTGCCTCGGCGTCGGCGGGCTGGGCGTCGAAATCCAGTTCGTTGGTGTCTTTTTCTTTCATAATTCTATCTTTTTTTCGTTGTTTTGCGTTGATAAGTGGAGTTGAGTGGCGCACCTTATGGCACCATTGCAAAAATAGTCAAAATAGTGCGTTATCTCAACTTTTATGCTGCAAAATTATCCGCAGTGCGGGCAAGTGTGTTGCCCACTGTGGTAAATAGCGGTTAAAACATGCGGTGGCTATGCCGTTGGTCGTTGAAATGGCGCGGTTTGTCGAGTTTGGCTTGCGGCAAGTGTCCGATGTAGCGTTTTTTTTGTAATTTTGCCGCGTGAATAAAACGAGTTGCGACAATAATAAAAACATAACACGAATGATGAAGAAATCATTAATTGTAGCGGCTGCTGCCCTGGCTTTGGCCACAAGCAGCTGCGGCTCGCTGGGCGGCACGTCGGCCGGCAGCGGCACATCAGCATCAACCTCAACCGGCTCGGGAGTGCTGGGAGGCATTTTGGGCAGCATTGCCAACAAGAACACTGCCGGCGAGCTGATTAACATGGTGATTGGCGGAGTGAAAGTGGAAAAGAGCCAGCTGGTGGGCACTTGGCAATACAGTGCGCCAGGCTGTGCCTTCACCAGCGATAAGCTGCTGGCCAAGGCCGGCGGCGCAGTGGCTGCCGCCAAGGTCAAGGAGCAGCTGGAGACGTATTACAACCGCGCCGGCATCAGCAGCTCGAACACCTATTTCACCTTCACCGACGACAACAAGTTTAGCGCAAAGGTCAACAACATTCCGCTCAGCGGCACATACACCTACGATGCGTCGACAAGCGAAATCAAGCTCAAGACCCTGCTGCTGAGCACCACCGGCCACGTGACCCGCACCACCAGCGGCATAGGCCTCATGTTTGAGTCGAAGAAGCTGCTCTCGCTGCTGCAGGCAGCCACCAAGCTAACGGGCAACTCCAAGATTGAGGCAGTGGGCGACATTGCCTCGAACTACGACGGCATCCGCTTGGGCCTTGAACTGAAGAAGCAGTAATCCACTGCTGGGTATAATAGTAGCCATTAATCGGCAAAGGGGGAAACACGTTTTGCTTCCCGCCTTTGCCGATTTTTTGTTGCTCTGATTGGGCCGATGGGCTACTCCTTCTCGCCATACAGCAGGTCGCCGGCATCACCAAGGCCCGGAATTATGTAGCTGTGCTCGTTCAGCTCGTGGTCGATGTCGCACGTCCACAGCGTGATGCGGTCGCAGGGCAGCCGCTTCTGAATGTATTCAATGGCTTGGTCGGTGGCTATGATGCTGGCCAAGTGCACGTGGCGCGGGTGGCCCTTGGTCATCAGGGCCTGGAATGCAAGCTCCATCGATGAGCCTGTGGCGAGCATCGGGTCGACGATGAGCAGTGTCTTGTCGTCGATGCGCGGGCAGGCAATGTACTCGATGTGCACGTTAAATTCGTTCTTGCCCGAATACTTGCGGTAGGCGCTCACAAAGCCGTTTTCGGCCTGATCGAAGAAGCTGAGGAAGCCCTCGTGAAACGGCAGGCCGGCGCGCAGTATGGTCGACAGCAACAGCTTGTCGGCAATCACGTTGGTTTTGGCCGTGCCAAGCGGTGTTTCGGTGTCGATGGTCTCGTAGTTGAGGCGCTTAGAAATCTCGTAGGCCATGATTTGGCCCAGGCGCTGCACATTGGCGCGGAAGCGCAGCCGCTCTTGTTGCAGTTTTTTGTCGCGCAGTTCGCTCATGAACTGTCCCACAAGCGAATTCTGGTCGCATAGGTTTATTATTTCCATAGCA
>CALBLR010000002.1 GCA_937896015.1 uncultured Prevotellaceae bacterium
CCAAAATCCCATAGGCAAGTCGTCGCGCAGCAATCCGGCCACCTACATCAAGGCGTTCGACGAAATCCGGAAGCTGTTTGCCGAGCAGCAACTGTCGAAGCAAATGGGCTACAAGGCCGGCTACTTCTCGTTTAACGCACCCGGCGGACGCTGCGAGGAGTGCAAGGGCGAGGGCAAGATAACCATTGAGATGCAGTTTATGGCCGACATCACCCTCACCTGCGATGCCTGCCACGGCAAGCGCTTCAGCAAGAGCGCTCTCGAGGTGACATATCGCGACAAAAACATATATGACGTGCTCGACATGACCGTGAACCAGGCCATAGAGTTTTTCTCGGCCAGCAACACGTTCAACGAGAAAAAGATTGTTAACCGCCTGAAGCCGCTGCAAGACGTGGGTCTGGGCTACATAAAGCTGGGCCAGTCGTCGTCGACGCTGAGCGGCGGTGAAAACCAGCGCGTGAAGCTGGCCAGCTTCCTGAGCGGCGACCGCAAGCAGCACACCATGTTCATATTCGACGAGCCCACCACCGGCCTGCACATGCACGACATCAACACGCTTATGCGCTCGTTCGACCGGCTGGTGCAGCATGGCCACACGCTGGTGGTGATTGAGCACAACCTGGATGTGATTAAGTGTGCCGACCACGTGATTGACCTCGGTCCCGAAGGCGGCGACAAGGGCGGTAACGTGGTGGCCGCCGGCACACCCGAGGAGGTGGCCGCCTGCCCCGATAGCTACACGGGCCAGTATCTGAAAGCCAAACTCGGCCAATAGGCGGCCTTAGAAAGGCACAAAAGCGAAAGTAAAAAAGCCAGTCCCACAGTGCGGGGGCTGGCTTTCTTTGACTATTGTGACTTGCTAAAGGAAATCAGAGGAAGAATGGGCACAGGCTCTCAAGATAGATGAGCACCACGCCGGCCAGATAGCCCAGCAAGCCCATGATGGTGATGCGCTTTAGATACCAGAAGAACGGAATCTTCTCGATGCCCATGGCCACAACGCCGGCCGTTGAGCCTATAATGAGCAGGCTGCCGCCCACACCGGCGGTGAAGGTGAGCAGGTGCCAGAACAGGCCGTCTTCAACGAAATAGTGTGCATAGTCGAGGCTGATGGCCTGCAGCGCCGGCATGTCGCTGAACATCTTTATGCAGGCGGCCACAAGCGGCACATTGTCGACCACCGACGAGAGCATGCCGATGAGTGTGGCTATTGTGAACGGCTCTTGAATGCTGTGGTTCATGCCGTTGGCCACTGAGGCAAGCACGCCGGCTTGCTGCAGTGCATTAACTGCCATAAGAATGCCAAGGAAGAAGAGAATGGTGGGCATGTCGATGTGGCGCACCGTC
>CALBLR010000003.1 GCA_937896015.1 uncultured Prevotellaceae bacterium
AGTCATTGAGCGACTGGCTCACCTTGCGGTCGATGACATTGGCGAGCACTTCGTTGCCATAATATTTCTTGAGCAGAGCTGCGGGGACGTGTCCAGGACGGAAGCCCTTCAGGGGGCGCTTGCGGCCAATCTCGGCCAGGTCTTTCTTCACGTCGTTCTGATAGTCTTCTTCTTTAAATGATATTGTGAGCACGGCGTTCACGTTACCATTTTTGTCTAATGTTACATTCATTTTTTTGAAGTATAATATGTTTTGTTTTATTACAAGAATAATGCACGTCTGGGCACACGAGGCCAAACGTAGGTGCAAAATTACATCATATCGGCTCTTTTAACAAATTATACATCACAAAATTTGCTAAAAGCCGGGCACATGATTCAATTCCAGAAGCAGGCTGGTGCAGCCACAGCTATTGCAGCGACAGGGCAATATGGTTTTCTTCAGCCATGCGGCGCATATTGATGATGGCGTAGCGCATGCGGCCAAGGGCGGTGTTGATGCTCACCTTTGTGGTGTCGGCAATTTCCTTGAAGCTCATGTTTTTATAGTAGCGCATCACCAGCACTTGGCGCTGGTTGTAGGGCAGCTGCATCACCATGCGCCGCACATCGGCGTGAATCTGGCTTAGCACGAGGTCGTCTTCGATGGTGGCCTCGCTAAGCTCCTTGCGATTAAGGATGTTGGCTCCTGTGCCGTCGGCCGACTGCACATTTTCCGACTTTTCCTGACGGAAAAAGTCAATTATGAGGTTGTGGGCTATGCGTGTAATCCATGCGGGAAAGCGTCCGTTCTCCACGTAGCGGCCTTGCTTTATAGTGCTTATCACCTTCACAAAGGTTTCCTGGAATATGTCGTCGGCGAGTTCCTCGTCTTTCACATATCCGCAAATGTAAGTGTACACCCGAACTTTATGCCGCTCGACAAGTGCGTCGAAGGCGTTATTGTCGCCCTCAACGTACAATGCGATTAAGCGTTCATCGCTCTCGTCATTAAAACCTCTCATTGTCAATTACTTTTAGTTCTACGAGTAAAGTTCGAGTCAATAGGCGGTTTGTTTTTATCGTTTCAGTTTTTTGCCCGCTCTTGCGGGCTTTTAATATGTTTTATGATGCAAATATAGCTTTTTACAATCTTTTAGGCAAGTAATATGGGAAAAACTTGGCTAAAAATTCAGCGGACAAGCACTTTTTGCGCCGTTGAGGCCAGTCGCAGCACATACACCCCTGCCGGCAAGGCCAGCTGCCGGGCTTCGCCTGTGGCTGCAAACCGTGCCACAAGGCGTCCACACGGCGAATACACGGCACACGGCATGCCAGTGGGAGCACTCACGGTGATCATTCCGCGTCCGTCCTGCACCACACACGGCCGGTCGGCCCCTACCGCCGCCACTCCGCTTGCATTGGCCGTCACTGCCACCTCGCGCACCGATATGGTGCTGTTAAGGTCGGCATTCCATGCGGCCACGCGCAGTTTGGCCTGACTCGTGCCCTGAGGCACACTTATGCTTACCGGCAGGTGCTCGTGAAATTGCTGAGCTTCGGCAAAGACCACGTCAACGCTGGCCAGCACGCCGCCATTGAGGTCGAGCAGCTGAAATGTGGGGTAGCCACGATTGAGGTCGTAGGTGCCCGAAGGCACTGTGGTGCAATAGAGCGTGGCGTCGACATCAACAGTTTTAAGTCCCGCGCACGTGAATGCGGGCGACACCAGGGTGTAGTCCACATTGCTGCTCGAGCGGTAGAGCTTCACATTGTTCATGCTTATGCTGTAGGTGTCGAGTTTAAAGCCGGGACGCGTGTAGCTCCAGCCTGCATACGAGTTTTGATTGAACAGCGCCAGAGACTCCTGAGCGGTGGCGGCGGTGTGGACAAGCGTCACCGCTGCAAGGGCAAGCAAGTTTTTAGCCAATAGGTTCATATTCCGTTGTGGTGTTTGAGGGTTTACTATATATTAATGTACAGATGGCTTTGCAGCAGCCACGCGCTTCAGATTGTCGGGGGTGAGCAGGCGCATGCACCGCTCGCCTATGAGTTTTGCGGCCGGTGTGCCGGCATTTATGCCAGCAAGGCACACCGACTGGATAGAGTCGGCAAGGCGGTGGTCGGTGAGTTGGTAGCGGTTTTCCTTGGCGGCATTTAGCGTGGAGTCGGCCGCCTCCTTGCAGTAGGCGGCAAAATTGCTGCGGCGCTGGCGCTGCAGTTCTCTCACGGCCTTAATGCATGCTATGTAGTCGTGGTTCTGGCTCGAACCAGTGACCACCACCCTACTTTTGTCGATCACGATGCTGGTGGCGCCGGGGCCAAGCACGAAGCAGAACGGGCGTTTCTCGCCGCTGAAGCGCAGCACAGCCACATGCTCGCCACTGGTCTGGCCGCGGAATGTGAACGTGCCGGCACTGTCGATGCGCTGGCCGCCAAGCAGCCTTAGCCGGCCGTAGTTGTCATCGGCCAGGAGCAGAGTGGCCGAGTCTTTGGCCACAGCCTTGTCCATGTGGCACGTCACCTCAAAGTCGCCCATAGGCTGCCAAGCAGGCGGTGTGTGCGAACACGCGGCCAGAGCCAGGCTTGCCCCAACGGCGACGAGAATCTTATTAATGGCGGTTGCTAACATAGTTTTGCGAAATTACTCAATTAATGCCAATGCGGCAAGCGGCCGGCAGCATTTAATGCTCAAAGCGGCTCAATCGAGCGGCACAGGATTGACATAGGTGCCGTCGGGTTGGTGCCTGATTAAGCCCTCGTCGGTGAGAAACTCGAGTTCGGCATACACCTCATCGGCGGGAAACGACAGCGTGTCGGCAAACTCGCGCGCCTGGCGCGGCCTGACCTGGGCCATATAGAGTATGCCCTGGCGCATATCGTCGCGGCTGTGGCTGGCGCGGCGGCGCTGGTCGATGCACACGTCGCAATGGCCGCACGGCTTTGCGGCCTCCTCGCCGAAATAGCTCAGCATCATGCCCTCGCGGCAGCGGTCGGAGCTGAACACATAGCCCTCCATGGCGGCTATGCGCTGACGCATGCGCTCGCGCAGGTCTTCATACACACGCTTGGGAATCTGCACATAGCGGGGCTCCTCGCGCGAGGTGGTGTAGACCACATAGGGGGTGCGGCGGCGAGGCACGTAGTGCAAAATGTGCTTGCGAGTGAACTCGAGCAGCGCCTCATACACCGTGTCGCGCGACAGGCCAAAGCGGCGCGCAATCACGTCTTCGCTGATAAACACATAGTCGGAAAACAGCCCGGAATAGGTGCGCAAAATAGCCTGCAGCACGCGGTCGGCCTGCGGAGTGGAGCAGTCGATGTTGTAAAGTTCGTCTTTGCCGACCAGAATCATCACACGCGACTGCGTGTCGACCTCCTCAACAAACTCGATGTAGCCGGCCTGCGTGAGCAGGCGCAGAGCGCTGTGGGCGGGCAACACCGGCAGCTTAAACGTGCGGCAA
>CALBLR010000004.1 GCA_937896015.1 uncultured Prevotellaceae bacterium
TGTATTGGGCAATTGTTAGTGTGTCTCCTTGCCCCCAAATGGTTTGTATGAAATTAGGCTTGGTCTCGTCTGTAGATTCGGTCCATTCGATCACCACGGCGTATTTTTGCCAGTCGTAGTCGGGGTAAGTGTCATATTCTGCTTCACCGCGCAGTCGTTCATCGATTTTCGGGTCGCCGGTTATTGAGGTCTCTCCAATTTTGTGTACCCGGTATCCCGCCCGCTCAAACTCGTCGATTTTCTTGTTGTAAGCGTCATCGGGATTGAACTCGTCGCCCGCCTTGCTCATGTCGCCGCCCGACAGCACTGTGGTGTCTTTTTCGATATATCCGTTCCATTGGTCAACGTAGCGGCCTGTTGAGTCGTTGGGCAGGTTCTCTACCGCTGCAATTGTGCCCACCATATCGCTTTGCCAGCTTCTGACCCCGTCTGGGGCATTGCCCGTAATGCTGTAGTTGCCGTTTTGCGAGTAGGCCAGAACCGGGGTGAATTTCTTGGTTGCGCTCACAAGCACAAATCCGCCATTGTTGGCGTAGTTCACAACGTAGATTGCAGGCTTGCCCATCTTGTCGATGATTGCCGACACGGTGTACTGCCTGCTTTGCGTCTTGGCCCGCATCTTTCGGCATGCGGGCTTTGCCGTGAGGCCGTTAAGCACATTCTGGATGTCGGCCCTTGTTACTGCAAACGGGTCTCCTTCGCTTGCCACGCTGCTCTTTGCTGCCATTGCAGGCTCTGCGTTTTGGTCGTAGCTGCACGAAGTGATGCAAGCTAAGCCAATTGCTGCAGTGATTAGTGTTAATAGTTTACCTCTCATAATTAATGGTTTTTGTTAATAAAGTGTCTGATAGCCATTATTGTTGGCGCTCCAAAGTTAATGCTTTAAAATGTTAAAATCAACAGGTCGCATGCTTTTCTTCGAAAAAAAACTAAGCTGTTCGCGGCCGTGACGACGGCTCGGCTGGAATGAGGCCATGAGCGTGGCGTGGCAGCCGCTGGTGGCAGGTTGGATTGCGACCATTGTTGTGCCGTTATGGAATATTAAAATCCGAGAGATAAACGGATTATAATTTTTTCATGACCAAAACATTTGCTATATTTGCAAACGGAAAATCCACCATGCCGGCACGCAGTGGCCATTGTCGTGGCTATCGCATTGCCGGCGTGGATGTTAGCGCGTGTGCGCATATGATTCTTTTGAAACTGAAAATGTATCAAGCATACGAGATATTGAGCATCAGCGAGTCGTGCGCCCGATGGGTGTGCGGCAATTGTGCTGCATGCTCGGCACTCGACACCGTGAGCCGCAAGAGCCCCTTGGCAGCCACTGCCTGCGGCACTTGCGGCTCGCCGGCTTTTATGCTCGCCACAGTCACAGCATTGCAAAAGAAATAAAAACTAAGAATATATATTGAATTTTTTATGGTTTTAATCGGTATTCAAAGTACAACCTTGGCGGTTACCGCTGCCCTTACAGGCGTTGTCCTGGTGGCGGCGGCACTGATAATCGCGTGGCTCATAGGCCCGCGCAGCTACACAGCCAAGAAGGGCGAACCCTATGAGTGCGGTATTCCCACGCGCGGCGACAGCATGGCGCAGTTTCATGTGGGCTACTACCTGTTCGCAATTCTGTTCCTGATGTTCGACGTCGAGACGGTGTTCCTCTTCCCGTGGGCCACCATCTGCAAGGAAATCGGCTCGTCGGCGCTGCTGGCAGTGGGCACATTCTTGGTGATTCTCGCTTTAGGTCTTGCTTATGCATGGAAGAAAGGAGCGTTGAGATGGAAGTGAAAATCAAAGGAATGAAGTATAGCGACTTCAAGGACAATGAGTCTATCGAAAAACTTGTGGAAGAGCTGCGCGCCGCCGGCACCAACGTGGTGGTGGGCAAGCTCGACCAGCTCATCAACTGGGGCATCAGCAACTCGCTGTGGCCCTTCTGCTTCGGCACCAGCTGCTGCGCCATCGAGTTCATGTGCCTCGGCGCGGCCCGCTACGACATGGCCCGCTACGGCTTTGAGGTGGCGCGCAACTCGCCCCGCCAGGCCGACTACATAATGTGCCAGGGCACCATCACCTACCGCATGGCGCCCGCCCTGAAGCGACTCTACGAGCAGATGGCCGAGCCAAAATATGTGATAGCATGCGGCGGCTGCACCATTTCGGGCGGCCCGTTCAAAAAAAGCTATTGCGTGGTGAAGGGCATCGACCAGATTATTCCGGTCGACGTGTATATGCCCGGCTGCCCGCCGCGCCCCGAGGCCTTCTTCTACGGCCTGATGCAGCTGCAGCGCAAAATCAAAGTGTCGAAATTCTTCGGCGGCACCAACCGCAAGGAGAAGCGCGACAAGTTTTTCGCCGCACGCACCGAGGCCCAGCAGGCCGCCGAGCGCGAGCAGCAAGCCGACGCCAAGGCACGCGCCGAGGCCAAGCCGGTGATCGACCTCTAAGAGAGGCTCTAACCAGCCTCCCCCCCCCTACAATTCAATAGCAAGAAACAGAAACCACAGCATATACACATTATATATATGGCAGACATTCAACAAAAAATAAGCACGCTTTGCCCCGAGGCTCAATTCGACGCCACGGGCGAGCTGCTGCTGGTCACCGTCCCCGACGCCAAGTGGCACCAGCTGGCGCTGCAACTGCGCGACGAGCTGGGATTCGACTACCTGACCGCCGTGGTGGGCATGGACTGGAAAGACTCGCTGGGGTGCGTGTACTACCTCACCAACAGCGACACACAAGAAATGCTTCATGTGAAGGTGGCCACCACCGACCGCGAAAAGCCAATGCTGCACACCGTGAGCGACGTGTGGGCAGTGGCCAACTACCAGGAGCGCGAGGTGTATGACTTCTTTGGCATCGAGTTTATCAACCACCCCGACATGCGCCGCTTCTTCCTGCGCAACGACTGGGTGGGCTACCCTCTGCGCAAAGACTACGACGCAAGTCCCGAACTCAAC
>CALBLR010000005.1 GCA_937896015.1 uncultured Prevotellaceae bacterium
GAGCGCTACAACAGCCACCACATAACCGTGGAGGCCGCCGGCGAGAGCCACCTGCGCGTGTTCAAGGGAATACTGCTGCTCAACGCCCTCAACAACATTGCCAACAGCGACAACGTGACGCCGAGTGAGCAGAACATACGCAACCTGTTTGTGGGCACCGATACCGAAGCCGAGCTGCAAGACGTGCTCGGCTTCCTCAACGACAAGAGCATAATCCAGCGCCAGCCCGACGGCAACTACTCCATAATGTTTACCGCGCTGCCCGGAGGCGAGATACAGAAAATAAAAGACGAGCTGTCGTCGGGCAGCTACCTCTACACCGACAAGGTGCTGAAGTTCGGCACCACGGCGCGCGACGCCTTTGACCGCAGCTTCAGGCAGGTGGCCCGCCCCATAGCCTACCAGTTTTTCTCGTGCCAGGCCAACGAATACACGCTGCTAAACCAGGTGGAGAACACATTCAGCGCCGCGCGCGGCTATGAGGTGTTTCTTGCCATGCTTGTGGGACGCACGCCCGAAGAGGTGTTTGCGCTGAAGGACATAGCCGAGCGCAACAGTCGCGAGGAGCGGTTTGCCAACTTGGCGTTCCTTGTGATGGAAGCCCCATTGGGCGACAAAAACTATGAGCGCTTCATCGAATATCAGGCCAACGCCCAGTGCGCGCAAAGCCACAACCTGCCCGACCAGCAGGCCACCTATGTGAAAAACGCCTCGGGAATGATCGGTGACTGGATAGGGCGCATGAAGGGCGGCAACGCCACATTCTATCTGCGCGGCGAAGCGCTGACTGTGGCCGGCAGCCGAATAGTGACGGCCATCAACAGCGCCATAGCACCGGGAGTGTTCACTTCAGGCCCTGAGTCGCTCGAGCTGATACTCACGCGCGGATGCTCGGTGACCTATTGGGCCAAGAAGAGCGTGAAGGCAACGGTCGACTCGGTGCTGTCCTACCACACCAAGGAAGACATTCTGAAGTCGTCGTCGTGCAGCGGGCCAGGCCGCCACGTGGAGCTTTTGCTGCAAGACAGCGTTGACGACAACCTTGAGTGGAAGAGCGATGTGGACCCCAACCATCCGCTGAAAAAGGTGTGTGACTACATCGACGACATGCTCTCGGGCAAGCACACCAGCCGCAACCAGTCGTTTAACCTCGGCGAAAAGCTCAAGGGACTCACCGAGCCCCCCTTCGGACTGTATCAGAGCTACGCCCCCATGGCAATGGTGGCCTTTGCCATGCGCAAATATGTGGGCAAAATCTATGACACCAACGGCAAGCCGCGCTCGTCGCAGCACATGGTGGACGATGTGGTGGAGCTGTTCAGCAACTGGGAGAAGTGCAAGACGTCAAACAAGCTCAACTTCATGTTTGAAAGCCGTGAGGCCGGCAAACTCAGCAAGTGCCTGATAAAAATGTTCTCGCTCAACAAGCTCAAGGGCTATTCCGAGATCAGCTCGCTAAAAGACGCGCGCTGGGCCGTCAACCACGAGTATACCAAGGAGGTTGGCTACCCCGTGTGGTCGCTTAAATACTGCGGCAGCCAGTATAACACGCCGCAGATGCGCGAGCTTGTGGACAATGTGATGAAAGTGGTGGGCGACCCCGAGAGCATGAAAAATCCGTCGCTGCTGAGCAGCGCCATCGACGGCTATGAAAGCCAGCGGTTTGAGTGGCTCAATCTGCTAATCGAAAACAATGGCGGCAACTACCGCGACGGCTTCAACTCCTTTATGAAGAGCGAGGACATCGTGAACCTGCAAGACGATGAGATTGATGCAGCCATGGCCTACCTGCACGGCCATCTGGAGGGTGAAGTGGGACTGTGGAGCGAAAGCGATGTGAAGGTAAAGCTCAAGGACTGGCGCATATCGCAGCAGCAGCGACAGCATCCCGCCCCCGCTCCGCAGCCCTATCAGCAGCCGGTAGTGCCCCCCGCCCCCACGCTTGTGCGCGAGCCCGCCGAGCAGACCGACCGCAAGCGCAACAAACTCATGGAGACACTGCGCTTCATGCCTGGTCAGGAAGCAAAAAGCCTGCTCGAAGACATTGTGAACAACGAAAGCGGAATCATTCTCGACACGATATTGAAATATGTACAGTGAATTTCATTCCTTCGACGAACTGAGGCGGCAGGTTGTGGCCGACAAAGAGTCGGCCGGACCCGACGTGTCGACTCGCTGCCGCTACCCCATACGCTTTGTGCTGTTCGACAACTTTAGCGACAGCAGCCGGTTTGTGGAGTTTGCCATGACCGAAATGCACGCAGTGCTCGAAAGTGTCGACAAGTGGCTCGATGCCGACTATCCC
>CALBLR010000006.1 GCA_937896015.1 uncultured Prevotellaceae bacterium
GGCCGCACCCAGCCTGAAACCGACTTCGAGAAGCAGTATTTCGGCAACATCGACAAGTTTGCCTTCTACGGCTTGCTCGACAAGGCTTGCCAGAAGCTGCATGGCACGCACGTGCGCCAGCTGATGGCCGAGGGCCGCTATGCCGACGTTGCCAAAGCCATGCTTGGCGCCGACGGACTTGACTACGGCTCGCTGCCCAAGGGGCTGCTGAAGTTCCACCGCGTTACGGGCGGTGCGGCACACACCCCTGTGGAGGAACATCTTGAAGAAGGCGCGCAGTATGCCGCTGGTTGCGACGGCACCGTCAACATCCAGTTCACGGTGTCGCCCGAGCACCGCAGCCAGTTTGAGGCACTGCTCGCCAGCCGCGTGCCACTGTTTGAGAAAATTTGGGGGGTGAAATACAAGGTGTCGCTGTCGGAGCAGAAGTCATCAACCGACACCATAGCCGTCAACCTCGACAACACGCCATATCGCGACGCTGAGGGACACTTGCTGTTCCGCCCCGCAGGACACGGCGCACTCATTGAGAACCTGAACGAACTTGACGCCGATGTGGTGTTCATTAAAAACATCGACAATGTGGTGCCACTGAAGTTCAGGGCCGACACGGTGCGCTACAAGAAGGTGATAGGCGGCTACCTGATTCACATTCAGCAGAAGATTGCCGCCTTTATGGCCGAACTTGAGCAGGGCGCATGCAGCGCCGAAAGGCTTGCCTCAATGCTCCGCTTCCTTGAAAAGGTGCTGTCGACCCACAATGCCGCCACCCAAGGCATGACTGCCGGGCAACTGGCAGAATACCTGAAGGGTAAGTTTAACCGCCCAATCAGGGTGTGCGGTGTAGTGAAAAACGAGGGTGAACCTGGCGGAGGCCCGTATCTGGCCTACAACGCCGACGGATCGTATTCGCCACAAATACTCGAAGCCGCGCAAATCAATCAGGCCGATCCTAAGGCCGTGGCCCTCATGGCCAGTGGCACACACTTCAACCCCGTTGACCTTGTGTGCTACCTGAAAGATGTGCATGGCAACAAATTTGAACTTAAAGATTACGTTGACTACTGCACCGGGCTGATTTCCAGCAAGTCGGTTGGCGGGGTTGAGATAAAGGCACTTGAGCTGCCCGGACTGTGGAACGGCTCGATGAGCGACTGGAACACTGCCTTTGTTGAAGTGCCTATCGACACATTCAACCCCGTGAAGACGGTGAACGACCTGCTGCGTAAGCAGCACCAAGGATAACGGTGTTACTATACAAATGAAAAGATGAAGAGGATAAAACTACTATTGGCGTCAGCCACGCTTTTGCTGGCCGCTGCGCTGTTACCGGCCAAAGCTGTGGCCAATGACGCCGGCACGGTGCAAGCAATTGGCCAGATGCAATACAAGCAGATGGTGAGCGACTTCGACTCAACCGCCTGGAACTTCAAGGGACAGAGGCCCGCACTTGTCGACTTCAATGCAGTGTGGTGCGGCCCATGCAAGCGTCTGGCACCGCTGCTCGAGCAGTTGGCACAGAAATACAAGGGCAAGGTTGACTTCTACAGCGTGGATGTGGACAAAAACAAGCAGCTGGCGCGCACATACGGCATACAGTCGGTGCCAATGGTGCTGCTGATTCCAGTAGGCGGACAGCCAACCGCCATCACAGGCCTCGTGCCCATCGAGAAAATAGATGAGGCCATAGGCAGCGTGCTGCTTGGCGGCGATGCTGCGGGCAAGCAGTAAGCCGCCTTATGTTTGCAAATAAATTTGTAACTTTGCACGCCCGAAAAAATGAAGGGCTAAGAAACGTATAAACAACAAAATCACTATCTACGCGAATGAAAACGAGAGATGAATTGATTGACGAACTGATTGACTTGGCTTTTGCCGAAGACATAGGCGACGGCGACGCCACCACATTGTGCTGCATTCCAGCCGACGAAATGGGGCGCTCACGTCTCATAGTGAAGGAAGAGGGCATACTGGCAGGCGTGGCTATGGCCAAGCGCGTGTTCCAAAAGTTTGACCCTGAACTGAAGATGACCACCTACATAGCCGATGGCTCGCACGTTAAGCCGGGCGACATTGCATTTGTGGTGGAAGGCCGCGTGCAGTCGCTGCTGCAAACCGAGCGATTGATGCTGAACATAATGCAGCGCATGAGTGGCATTGCCACCACCACCCATAAATATCAAAAAGAGCTTGAAGGGCTTAAAACCAAGGTGCTCGACACCCGCAAGACCACCCCTGGAATGCGCATAATGGAAAAGGATGCCGTGGCGCTGGGCGGAGGCTGCAACCACCGCATAGGTCTGTTCGACATGATTTTGCTCAAGGACAATCATATCGACTTTGCCGGTGGCATAAAGAATGCCATAACCAAGGCTCACGAGTGGTGCAAGGCCAACAACAAGAACCTTAAGATAGAAATTGAGGTGCGCAACCTCGATGAACTGCGCCAAGTGCTGGAACATGGAGGTGTGGACCGCATCATGCTCGACAACTTCACCCCCGAGCTCACCAAGCAGGCAGTGCAACTCATTGGCGGACGCTGCGAGGTGGAGTCGTCGGGCGGCATCACGTTCAGCACGCTGCGCGCCTATGGTGAGTGCGGTGTCGACTTCATTTCGGTGGGTGCGCTCACACATTCGGTGAAATCGCTCGACATGAGTTTCAAAGCCTTTTAACGGCAAACATATCTTCTATGGTAAAGCCAATAAAGTTGTCAATCACTTTGTTGGCTTTGCTATTTATGGCCTCGCGCGAATTGGTGGTGGCCAGGCCTATCACAGTGGCTCCGGCAGCGAGTCCTGCCGTTAGGCCGTTGAGCGAGTCTTCAAACACATAGCAGTCGGCCGGATCGCAGCCAATGAGCTTCGCGCCCAGCAAAAAACACTCGGGGTGGGGCTTGGCATTGCTCACCATGTCGCCCGTAACAATCTGGGCAAAGTGGCCCTTGAAGTCGGGCTTTTGCTCATACAGTGCCTCCATTTTGCGGTGGTCGCTGCTGGTCACCACGCAGCATTCTATGCCGCGGTCGTTAAGACTCTGCACAAATTCCATCGCGCCATCGAAATATTCGTAGCGCATGTGTTGCTGAAAGTCGTTGAGCATTTCCGTGACATCAGCCCGCATCTGCTCGGTGGGATAGTAGGTGTGCAAAATTGCGTGCAGGTTCGACCCCTTTATCACCTGCGAGAAGTTGGGAATGCGTGTGGGGTATTTGCGTTCCACAGCATCCCAGAATTCAGTGTATGTGCCTTCCGAGTCGAGCAACACGCCGTCGAGGTCAAACAGGACTCCGGTTTTTGAATTTGCCATGCGTAGTTAATAGTGTGATATTAAAATTGCAAATTTAGTCCATTCTCGGCGAAATTGTGTAATTTTGCAACCACAAAATCACAGAACACTCACGACTTACTCATGATAAAAGAACTACAACTGCGTGTGGATCCACGCACAGCCGGCAGCGATGAGTCAATTTCGCAAAAAGTGGCATCGGAGCTGAAACTGCGCAAGGGCAGCCTTAAAGGCGTGCGCATAATAAAGCGGTCGATCGACGCCCGCCAGCGCAACGTGATGGTCAACCTCAAGGTGCGCGCCTACATCAACGAGCCCCTGGGCTCTGAGCACCTTGTGCCACCTATTGCCTACAATCCGGTTGGAAGTAGCGCAAAGGTGGCCATAGTTGTGGGTGCCGGCCCTGGAGGACTGTTTGCCGCCCTGCGGCTCATCGAGCTTGGTGTGAAGCCTATAGTGCTTGAGCGCGGCAAGAATGTGGTGGACCGACGGGTGGATGTGGCGAGCATCTCGCGCGAGGGCATTGTTGACCCCGACTCAAACTACTGTTTTGGCGAGGGTGGGGCAGGTGCCTATAGCGACGGCAAACTGTACACCCGCAGCAAAAAGCGCGGCTCGGTGCAGCGCATTTTAGGCATATTCCACCAGCACGGAGCTAAGGAAGACATCCTGATTGACGCACATCCGCACATTGGTTCCGACAAGTTGCCGCACATCATCGAGAATATGCGGCACACCATAGAGAATTGTGGCGGAGAAGTGCATTTCGGCTGCCGCGTGACCGGGCTGAGAATTGCCGATGGGGCAGTGACGGGAGTTGACTGCGCCGACGGACGCGAGTTTGCCGGGCCGGTAATTTTGGCCACCGGGCATTCGGCCCGCGACGTGTATGAGATGCTCAATGCCAAGGGAATTAGCCTTGAGGCCAAGGGTATTGCAGTGGGCGTGCGCCTTGAGCACCCGCAGCACATCATCGATGAAATACAATATCATAATCCCGGCGGACGCGGCGAATATCTGCCTGCCGCCGAATATAGTTTTGTCACTCAGGTCGATGGCCGCGGTGTGTACTCGTTCTGCATGTGCCCTGGTGGCATTGTGGTGCCAGCCGCCAGCGCCCCAGGCCAGCTTGTGGTGAACGGAATGTCGCCGTCTAACCGTGGCACCTACTGGTCGAATTCAGGCATGGTGGTTGAAATTCGTCCAGAGGATATTCCCGCTGATTATGAGCAGTTTGGCGAGCTGAGAGTGATGCGGTTTCAGGAGGCGCTCGAGCGAAAGTGCTTCGAGCAGGCAGGCAATAGTCAGGTGGCTGGTGCACAGCGCATGAAAGACTTTGTCGAGGGTAAGCCGTCGCGGCTGATTCCGCCATCGTCGTTTGCACCGGGCTTGCAGCCGTCACGGCTCGACCAATGGCTGCCGCCATTCATTGGCGACAGGCTGCGCAAAGGCTTTAAGGTGTTTGGCCGTCAGGCTCGCGGATTTCTGTGCAACGAGGCTATCGTTATAGGTGTGGAGACGCGCACATCGTCGCCAGTAAGGATTCCTCGCGACCGCGAGAGCTATGCGCATGTGCAGCTGCAAAGTTTGTATCCGTGTGGTGAAGGTGCCGGCTATGCCGGAGGCATAGTGTCGTCGGCCATCGACGGCGAGCGTTGCGCCGAAGCGCTCGCGGCACAGTTGCAATAGCCACGCGCATTAAGCTATTGTTGTCGTACAATTCACAGCAACAAAATGAGGCTCGGCTGAAGATGTTACCAGCCGAGCCTAATTATATTCGCTCCAATATAAAAATCATAATTGGCATTATGTTAAATAGACACACGGCAATTGAGAAGAAGTGGCTAATTGCATAAAAGTTGACATGGTTGTATGAATTAGTCTGTGCAGTGCTCTCGGAAGCGTTTTGCTACTCTTTCGTCAGCCTGGCTGACTTGACGCATGTGCTTGCGGCGCGTTTGCGATATTTATTGTAACTTTGCACAGCAAAACGGAAATTCAATATATCTCCAAAAACATCAAAAAAATAATGGGCAACAGTTATCTGCAAGTTGAGAATCTCACCAAATCGTTTGGGGCCGACGTGCTTTTCACCGGCATCACCTTTGGCCTTGACGAGGGCGACAAAGTGGGCCTTATAGCCAAAAACGGTACTGGCAAATCCACTCTGCTTAACATAATAGCTGGCGATGAGGGCTACGACAGCGGCAGCGTGATTTTTCGCAATGGCATCAGTGTGGGCTATTTGCGGCAGATGCCGTCGTTCGACTCCTCGGCCACGGTGATCGACACTTGTCTTGAGGGCGCCGACAAGCAGTCGCGGGCCATACGCCATTACGAGCATGCTCTGACCAGTGGCAATGCTGATGCCATAACCGCGGCTATTCAGGAGATGGACAACGCTGCGGCCTGGGACTATGAAGACCGCTTCAAGCAGGTGCTGGGCCAACTAAAAATCACCGACCTTGAGCAACCCATCGACAAGCTTAGCGGCGGACAGCTTAAGCGCGTGGCCCTTGCCAAGATATTGCTCAGTGAGCCGCAAATGCTGATTTTGGATGAGCCCACCAACCACCTCGACATCGACATGATTGAGTGGCTTGAGGGCTACCTGACGCGCAGCCGCACCACCCTGCTCATGGTGACGCACGACCGCTACTTCCTCGACAAGATATGCTCGCGCATAATTGAAATTGACCAGCAGAGCGCATACAGCTACAATGGCAGCTACAACTACTATCTGGAAAAGCGGGCCGAACGCATCGAGGCGCAAAACGCCGAAGTGGCCCGCGCGCGCAACCTGCTGCGCACCGAACTCGACTGGATGCGGCGTCAGCCGCAGGCCCGCGCCCATAAGGCCCAATACCGCATCGATGCCTTCTATGACCTGCGCGACCGTGCCCAGGGCCACACTGAAGACCGCAATGTGGAGCTCAACGTGCGTTCGGCCTACATTGGCAACAAGATTTTCACCGCACACCACGTGTGCAAGCGCTGGGGCGACAAGATAATTCTCAACGACTTCAACTACACCTTTGCCCGCTACGAGAAACTGGGCATTGTGGGCGACAACGGCGTGGGAAAGTCCACGTTCATCAAGTTGCTGCTTAGCCAGGTGCAGCCCGACAGCGGTGAGTTTGAAATCGGCGAGACTGTGAAATTCGGCTACTACAGCCAAGAAGGCATGAAGTTTGATGAGGGCAAAAAGGTGATTGATGCCATACGCGACATTGCCGAGCATATCTACTTTGATGAAAAGACGCACTACTCGGCATCGCAGTTCTTGCAACTGTTCCTGTTCAGCCCAAGCGACCAGCAAAAGCTCATATCTAAATTGAGCGGCGGTGAGAAACGGCGCCTATATTTGGCCTCGGTGCTGATTCACAAGCCCAACTTCCTTATTCTCGACGAGCCCACCAAC
>CALBLR010000007.1 GCA_937896015.1 uncultured Prevotellaceae bacterium
GCCCTCAAACTGCAGCACAGCGTCGACGATGTGCTCAAGCACCTTGGGGCCGGCGATGCTGCCCTCCTTGTTGATGTGGCCAATGAGCACCACGGGGGTGTTGGTCTCCTTGGCATAGCGCAGAAAGGCGGCCGCGCCCTCGCGCACCTGGCTCACGCTGCCCGCGGCCGAGTCGAGCTCGTCGCTGGCTATGGTCTGTATGGAATCGACTATTATCAGGTCGGGGTTGCTCTCGCGAATGCAGGCAAAGATGTTGTCGAGCGAGGTTTCGCACAGCAGATAGCACTCGCAGTCCATGCGTCCGCCAGCTATGCGGTCGGCACGCATGCGCAGCTGCTGCGGGCTTTCCTCTCCGCTCACATACAGCACCTTGCGCGAGCGTATGCGGAGCACGTTTTGCAGCACCAGCGTAGACTTGCCAATGCCAGGCTCGCCGCCTATGAGGATTATCGACCCGGGCACCAGTCCGCCGCCCAGCACGCGGTTGAGCTCGCCGCTGGGCAGGGTGATGCGCGGCAGGTCTTCGGCCTTGATCTCGCTTATTTTCACCGGCACCGCGCGCTTGCGCTTGTCGGAGCCATCAGCGGCGCCATAGCGGCTGGCGCGCGCCGAGGCCTTGGGAGCCACGGGCTCCTCGATGTAGGTGTTCCACTCGCCGCAAGCCGGACACTTGCCGATCCACTTGGGCGACTCGGCACCGCAGTTTTTGCAGTAATACATTGTTTTCACCGTCTTTGCCATAACACTACATGCCTCCTTCCCTATTTGCCTTTAAGCGCCTCGCGGCGAAACTCGCTTATGGTGACGGCCGCGGCCACGCCCACGTTGAGCGACTCGCTGCCCAAGCCGCTGTGAGGCCACGACGGGATGAGCAGGCGCTGGCTGACGCGCTGCGCCACTTTGGGGGTTATGCCCTGGCCCTCGTTGCCAAACACCACGAAGGCCCGCTGCGGCAGCTGCGACGAATATATGTTGTCACCGTCGAGAAACGTGCCCACTACGGGCATGCCGGGGTAGTCGTCGAACAGTTGCTGCAAGTCGCAGTAGTGCACCTGCACGCGCGCTATGGCGCCCATGGTGGCCTGCACCACCTTGTGGTTGAACACATCCACTGTGGCGCGGCTGGCAAACACGTCGCGCAGCCCATACCAGTCGGCGAGGCGCATTATGGTGCCAAGGTTGCCGGGGTCCTGCACGTTGTCGAGCACTATGTTGAGCCCGGCCTCCACACGCTCGCGGCTGACCCGCGGCACTGGCTTCTCGTATACGGCAATCACGTCGCTGGGGTTGCTGAACTGCGATATGCGCGACATCTGCTGCCGCGAGGCGAACACTATCTTGTCGATGTGGCTTGAGTTGCCGCACTGGTCATACCACGCGCGCGTGGCTATGAGCCAGCGGCACTTGAAGCTGCCCCAGGTGTCGCGCACGCATTTTGCGCCCTCGGCCACAAAGAGGCCCTCCTCGTCGCGCCGTTTTTTGGACGCGAGCGAGGCCACCGTTTTAATTATGCCATTGTTGATGTCGATCATTATATCGTGGAAATTATTGACTGAAGGGGTTAATATCCACACAAAGGTAATGAAAGCAGCCCAAAATATGAAATAATAGGCAAGAGTTTGCTAACTTTGCACAAAGGCAGCCCACTGAGGGCTGCCGCCACTAAAAGAAACCACACAACTTTATTTGTGAACATGAAGAAATTTGAAATGGACTTCACGGTGGTGGAGAACGAGCACATATCGCCGCTCTACTCGCTGCTGATTCTAACCCCGGCCGAAGGGCATGTGCCAGAGTGCGCCCCAGGGCAGTTTGTGCAAGTGGAGGTGCCAAACTCCAAAAGCACCTTTCTGCGGCGGCCCATATCGATAAACTTTGTCGACCACGAGCGCGACGAACTGTGGCTGCTGGTGCGCCGCGCCGGCAGCGGCACGGCAGCCCTGATCGACACCCATGAGGGCGACAAGCTGAACCTGGTGCTGCCGCTGGGACACGGATTTGACGCGGCCCCAAAGGGCGGAAAAGCCCTGCTGGTGGGCGGCGGCGTGGGCGTGGCCCCGCTGCTGGAACTGGGCAAGGCCATGAGCCACAACGGCGTGGAGGTGGAATTCCTGCTGGGCGCCCGCTCGAAGAGCGACCTGCTGGAGCTCGGCCTGTTTGAGCGCTATGGCAAGGTGCATGTGGCCACCGAAGACGGCTCGATGGGCGAAAAGGGCTTTGTGACCCAGCACAGTGCGCTTGGCGGCAACGTGACCCACATAGCGTGCTGCGGCCCGCAGCCCATGATGAAGGCTGTGGCCAAAATTGCCGCCGAACGCGGCATAGACTGCGAGGTGAGCCTCGAAAACATGATGGCCTGCGGCCTGGGCGCATGCCTGTGCTGCGTGGAAGACACGGCCGACAGCGGCAACGTGTGTGTGTGCAAAGAAGGACCGGTGTTTAACATAAAACGACTGAAATGGTAGATTTAAGCGTTGAAATAGGAAAATTAAGGCTGAAAAACCCGGTGATGACCGCATCGGGCACATTCGGCTATGGCGAGGAGTTTGCCGACTTCATCGACCTGAGCCGCCTGGGCGGCATTGTGGTGAAAGGCACCACGCTAAAG
>CALBLR010000008.1 GCA_937896015.1 uncultured Prevotellaceae bacterium
TTCGTTATGCGCCAGCTCGCCGGAATAGGTGCTTGGGCGGTGCCATACATGTTGTGACACATCACCTTCGACTTTAAACCTTACAACACCACTTTGGCCGTGAGGGAGCGGCAGCGCACCAGATGGGGGCCGGCAGGGAGGGTGCGGCGGCTCAGCGCGGCGGCGGTGGCGCGCGCCACAAGGCGTCCGCTCATGTCGAGCACTTCCACCATTTCGGCGGTGCCGACGCCGGTCACCATAACTCGGCCTTTGCGGGCCACCACTTTCGGAGAGTCGGCCCGCGTAGCGTCGACTCCGGCGGTGAGGGCTTTTATCGAAAAGAAATTTTTCCATGGTTGCGTGGCGGCATACACGCTCATCCAGTTGGCCGGCACATAGAGCGTGGCCGAGCTGTAGTGCAGCGACGAGAATGCCGATGCGGCAAGGCCTTCGTTGTAGGCAACGGGAGGCACCGACGCATAGCAAACCACGGTTTTAAGCGGGCAGCGATAGAACGCGGCCTCGCCCACCCGGCTCACGCGCTCGCCGAGCTCGACCTTGGCGAGTGAGGTGCAGGCATCGAAAGCACCGACACCCACTGGGGCGCCATCGATGTAGATTTCGGTGATGGCTTTGCAGCCCGAGAATGCGCCGGCACCTATCTTGGCGCCGTCGAGCATTCTGATTTCGCTCACTTGCAGCGAGGTGCAGCCCTCGAATGTGCGGTCGGGTATGCCATGCTCGGTTATGGGTTTTTGCTTGAGCGATGTGCACTGCGAATATATTCCCGCGCCCGACTTGCGCGGCAGGTTGATGCCCTGAGTGAGGCTTATGCAGCCCATGAAGGCCGAGCTGCCAATGGAGTCGACCCCGACCGACGTGGCGGCGGTGAGCGATGTGCAGCCGCTGAAGGCGTAGCTGCCCACTATGCAGCCTGCGGGTATCGACACCTGGCCGAGGCTTGTGCAGCCCGAAAACGCCGAGCTGCCGAGTTCGCTTAACGCGGCGGGCAGGCTCACACTTTTCAGCTCGGTGCAGCTTTGAAACGCGTAGCGCGATATGTGGGTGACGGTGCCGGGGATCGACACCGAACTTATGCCCTTGCCGCCAAATCCCGACACTCGGGTCACGGTATATGTTTTGGTTATCTTCTTCTGCGGGTCCTGCGGGTCGGGCACCTCGACGCTCACGGTGGAGGCTATGCTCACGTGGCCGCTGGCGCGCGTGGTGCCCACGGCTTCGGCTGTGCGGGTGGAGTCGGAAAGGAAGTAGCTGACACCGTCTTTCTCTTCAAAACTGTCGGCATGCGCCATGGGCGACGCCAAGGCCATAAGTAAGGCCGCCGCTGCTGCGGCTTTGCTGATAATCGTTTTACGCATTATTACTGCATTAATTGTGAATATGAGTCATAAAGGTAAGCAGCATTGACGGCATTGCCAAGCATTCAGGCCAATTACACCGGCATTTGCGGCACAAACACCAATAATGGGTAGGCGGCGCAAAAAAAGCGAGCAGGCGGGCGCACCACTGTGGTGGGTGCGTCCGCCTGCTGGCGTTATCGCTGAAATGTGTGAGCGCTTGTGCAGCGGCCTACTTGCCGAGCAGCACTTTGCGGTAGGTGGCGGTGCCGTTGGTGTAGGTGGTCTTCTCCACATACACGCCTGCAGCCGGACGGGCCGAGCCGAGGCTGATGCCGCCCACGGTGTAGTAGGTGCGGCTCACGGGCACTGCGTCGGCGTCAATCTGGTCGGCGGCGCTGGGGTCGTACATAGCCGTCACAATCCAGCCCTTGGCGGTGGCCGCCTCAACGTTGGCCTGCGCGGTGCCTGGCATGTAGCTGATGTTGAGCTTGCGGGCCCACGAGCTGTTGCTCTCGTTCACGGTGACGCCCGACACGTCTTGCAGCTGGCCAATGAGCGAGTTGATGGCGTCGGCCGTCATGAGGTTGTGTTGCAGGCTCAGGCCCTGCACGCCCTTGTTGTTGCTCAGGTCAAGGGCGGTGAGCTTGTTGCCTTCGGCCGAAATCCACTGCACATAGGTGTTGTGGCTCAGGTCGAGGGCGGTGAGGCCGTTGTTCTCGCAGTTAAACCAGTAGAGGTATCCGTTGTGGCTGAGGTCGATGGCCGTCAGCTGATTGTTGTTCACCTTGAGCTGGCTCAGGTTTCTTTGCTTGCTCACGTCGATGGTGGTGAGCTGGTTGCCGCCCAGGCGCAGAGTCGACACGTTGGGGTTGGCGGTCACATCGATAGCCGTGAGGTTGTTGCCTTCGGCATAGAGCAGTGTGAGGTTGCTGAGGGTGCTCAGGTCAAGAGTCGACAGGAAGTTGTTGTCCACATTTAGCCAGCGCAGGCTGGTGTTGGCCTTGAGGTCGAGGGCCGGCAGCTGGTTGTCATACAGATACAGGCCAGTGAGGGCAGTGTTCTTGCTCAGGTCGATCGACTTCAGCTTGTTGCCGGCCAAGTTCAGAGTTTCAAGTTTGCCGCACTTGCTGGCATCGAAGCTTTCAAACTGGTTGTCGTAGGCATATATGCTTGTGGCGGCGGTAAGGCCGCTCACGTCGAGGGTCTTGAACTTGTTTTCGTAGCAGTCGAGCTCGTCGAGGCCGGTGAGGCCGCTCAGGTCGAGAGATGTGAGGCTGTTGTGCGAGCAGTCAACCTCGTACACGGTTGAGTGGTGAGGCAGCAGCAGCGAGGTGAGGCGGTTGTATGAGCAGTCCACCTTCGACAGGCTGCCCATGGCCGAACAGTCGATTTGGCCGGCAATGAGATTGTCGTGCACATCGAGCACGCGCAACTTGGTGCACTTGCTCACATCGATAGAGCCAATCTGGTTGCTTTCGGCATAAAGGCCGGTGATTTCGGGGTTGTGAGTCACATCGAGCGTCTTAATCTTGTTCAGGCCCACCTGCAGGTTGATAAGGCCGGGAGCGTTGGTCAGGTCGAGGGCGGTGATGCCCTGCTGGCGTGCAATGAGCTGAATCACATCGGGGCCATAGATTTTCACCGTGGTGCCCTTGATGGTGCCGTTGACATAGCTTGACGACTTCTCTTCGCTCTTCACGCCGTCGCCCCAGTCGATTTGGAACTTGCTGCCAGCCGACACGCCGATGCGCACGCTGGCGCCGGTCTCGGCATAGGTGATTACGATGGCGGGCTTGGCCTCGGCCTTAGCCTCATAGGCGCCCACGTCGATGCCCTCGCCCTGCACGCGGTCGTTGCCGGCAATGTCGGTGGTCTCGGTGTAGGCGTCGGTTGTGGTGCCCTTGTCAATAAACTCGCTGCCCTTGGCCAGGGCCCACGACGCGCTGTGCACGGCGGCGGTGTCGGCCGCAGTCTTGGCCACGCCGGCAAACGCGGTGGGGCGCTCGAAGTTGGCCGCGGCAGCATCGGGGTTGCCAATGGTGTTATACACCTGCTCGGCCAGGGCGGGCAGGTTGAGGCCGATGTTGGCAGTGTCGTTAAGCTCGGCCTTGCGCAGCGAATTGCGCTGCACGGTGCAGTTCACCACCTTGCCGCCGCGCACGAATATGCCGCCGCCGTCGAAGGCGGTGTTGTTATACACCACGCAGCCCACCGTGAGGCCGTCGAGACTGTATATGCCGCCGCCGCGGCCGCCCAGCTGGTCGCCATACTCGGGAGCGTCGGCATAGCAGTTGGCCACCACATTGTGCAGCACCAGGCCGCCGGCGTTGTGGATGCCACCGCCAAGCAGGCCGCGGCAGTCGAGCACGCTGTTGCCCTCAAAGGTCGACCCGCTGCCCACATAGGCAGCGCCGCCGCTGTTGGAATAGCACTCTGTGATGGTGCAGCCGGTGACCACCGAATTGAATGCGGCCACGGCGCCGCCGGCGTCCTCGGCCACACAGTCGGTGAACTCGCAGTTGCTCACGGTGGCGTTGCTGGCGCTCACCGCGCCGCCAATGCCGTTGCCGAAGCTCGAGTGGCAATACATTTTAGAGAAGTGGCAGTCGGCAACCGACGCTTTCTTGTCGGTGGAGCCGGCAATATACACGGCGCCGCCGTAGGAGTCGCTGCTGGTGGTGCTCTGCGCCGTGAAGTAGGCCGAGCACTCGGTGAAGCGGCACTGGCTCACCTGCACATTGCCCAGCGCATACACTGCCGCGCCGCTGGGCTTGGCCGTGGCCACATTGGCGTTGGCCCCCTTCAGGGTGAAGCCGTTGATGGCAGTGGCATCGGTAAACACCGAAGTGCTGTAAAGAAGGTGGCTCGAGTTGCCCTGCGTGCCGGTCACCTGCTGCTGGCCGTTGGAGGCCGTCTCCACCTCCCAAGTGTAGCGGTAGGTGGTGCCGCTGGCTATGGCGCGCTTCCACACGTCGGGCACATCGTCGTCGCCATCCAGAATGGTGACGTTGGCAAAGTCGTAGGGCTTGCCGCTGGCGCCCATCTGGCGGTCGGCCTTCGAGGCCTCATTGCCGGCAAAGCCGCCATAAAGGCCCACGCCGTTTTTCATAAAAAACGCCTTCGAGGTCTTGCGGCTGGCCTTTATCAGCGAGTCGGGACGGTAGGTGCCTGCGGCCACCCACACCTCATCGCCCGCCTGGGCGGCGTTGATGGCAGCCTGCAAACTGCCCGTGGCGTTGGCCCACGACGAGCCGTCGCCGCTGGCACCCGCCTTAACATAGTGCACTGCCGCATGCGCGCTTAGCACGGGCAGCATCGACAGAGCCGCAGCTGCTGTCAGTTTGAGTAGAGCTTGTTTCATCTGCTTAAATATTTTATTGCAAAATTATCTGCTTGAATATAGGGATGGTAACAAGGGCCAAAGATATGGCAAAAAAGGCATATTTCCCAACCTAAGGCCAATATTAATGCCGTTTTTCCACGATTTTATGCACAATCGGGGCGCGCCAGGGCGCGCTCGGGACTTGTGATGAACGAGAACCCCGTGAGGCGGGCCGCCACGGCGCGGCTCAGAGCCGGCCAGTCGTCGGGACGCACCAAGGCGGTGAACGTGAACTGCTGCTGCGCCCCCACAGGGCCGTTGAGAAAGTCGGCCAACGCCTGGCGGCAGCCGCCGTCGAGCTCGGCAAAGCACAGCGGCGCGCCACCGGCGTCGAGCAGCACCAGGGTGGGCGTGGCGCTGGGGCGGCCCGCAGCTATGCTGCGCACCAGGCGCAGCGTGAGCGGCACCCGCACGGCCA
>CALBLR010000009.1 GCA_937896015.1 uncultured Prevotellaceae bacterium
AGAGCACGTGATTTGTAATCTCGGGGTCGTTGGTTCGAATCCGACAAGAGGCTCGAAAACAAAACATTTTGGGTAGATTCCAGAGTGGCCAAATGGGGCAGACTGTAAATCTGCTGTCTCTCGACTTCGGTGGTTCGAATCCATCTCTACCCACACAAGCTTCAAACTTTTAAGGCTGCGGCAATTGCCGCAGCCTTTGTTTTTTGCGCCATGCAGCCACCGTGCGTGCGTCAGAACATTGAGCGGTAGAGCTCGGTCATCTTATGGTAGAAGTGGTTGTAGTTCAGGTGGCTGTCGAAGTCGGCTTTGGCCTGTAGGCCCATGCGGCTGCGCAGGTGGCTGTCGTCGATGAGCCGCTTTATGGCATCGGCCAGGGCATAGTGGTCGCCGGGCTTCACAAGCAGGCCGTTCTGGCCGCTGGTGATGTATTCGGGCTGGGCGCCGTTGTCGGTGGTTATCACTGGCTTGCCCAGCATCATGTATTCAAGCGCGGCAATGCCCATGGCCTCGGGCACCACCGACGGCACCACGCCCACATCGCACTGCTCGAGCAGTGGCAGCACATTGGGCTGGAATCCCATGAATGTGACGTTTCTCACCATTTGGTTGGCCACGATAAAGCCTTTCAGCTTGGCCTCAAATTTGTATTGCCCCTCGCCAAGCACCACCATGCGGTAGGTGCTCTTGTCGAGCTGCGTGAGCGCGCGCAGCAGGGTGTCGATGCCCTTGTCGTGGCTGAGACGGCCGTGAAACATGAGCAGTGCCTGCTGGGGCTGAACGTCCAGCTGGCTGCGCAGCTGCGCGGAGCAAGGCTCGTGGCTGAGTAGTACGCTTTCGCGTATCACCACCGCCTTGTCGCGGGCTATTTTTGAGGCCTTGCCCATGTAGTAGTCAAAAGCCTTTTGCGACCCGAACACAAACTTGTCGACCTCGCGATACACCTTGCGCGTGATGTAGTTGAGCCGCGGCCGCGTGAGGCCGTGCACCGACATCACTATGCGCACGTGGTCGTTTTCGGCAATGTGCTTGGCCAGCACGGCCGTGAAGGCGTCGTGAAAGGTGTGCACGTGCACCACGTTGTCGCCGCGCTTCAGCAGCCTGGCAAAGCGCACCGGGCTGTCGAGGTCGGTGAGACCCTTCAGCGGCAAAATGGATATGGGCACTTCGAGCGTGCGAAAGCGGTTGAGCACTGCCTCGTGCTTGCGGCACACGGCTTCCACATAGAAGTCGTCGTGCTTTAGCTTGGAAATCAGGTCGTAGGCATACTGCTCGGGGCCGGCCCAAGTTTTGTCGGACACTATTTGAAACACATTTATCATGGTGCCTTTGAGTTTTATTGGTTTGTTACAATTCACGAAATTACAAAAAAAATGCTAAAAAACTGCATCAAGGATGGCTATAAGGCCGTTTTTTTGCCACAAATGCCGCCTGTGCGTCATTTTAGTGAAAAGTGGTTGCTTTTTAGGTGATCATGGTAATGGCTCTGGGCAGGGCTTGCGCTAAATTTGCATCATGAAACTAAAGGGTATGGTGGCCGCTGTGGCAGCTGTTGGGCTTGCCGGCGGCAGTAACGTAAACGCTAACGATATGAATCAAATGGACAAGAAACTGCAAAGCATAGTTGCCGTTGCGGCCCATGAGGCCACAGGCAACCTTGTGGCCCTTGAGGGCGCCGTCGACGAGGCCCTCGGCAATGGACTCACTGTGAGCGAGGTGAAGGAAGAACTGTCGCAACTTTATGCCTACACCGGCTTCCCGCGCAGCCTTAATGCGCTGGGTGTGCTGCAAAAGGTGGTGGCGCGGAGGGGCGAAAAGAGTCTGCCCGTGGTTGTGGGCGAAGAGCCGGCGCGCTTCAAGCCTGGCTACGACGCGCTGAAGCAGGGCACCGAGGTGCAGACGCGCCTCTCGGGCAAGCCGTTCACCTACAGCTATTGTGAGGCCACCGACTACTATCTTAAGGCTCACCTGTTTGGCGACATATTTGCCAGCCCTGTGCTGACCACTGCACAGCGCGAGCTTGCCACCATAGGCGCGCTGAGCGCGCTTGACGCCGTTGAGCCGCAGCTGGTGGCC
>CALBLR010000010.1 GCA_937896015.1 uncultured Prevotellaceae bacterium
AGTGTAGCCATAGTAGTAAGTTGGGGTTTATGGGGTTAAACAAATTGGTTTTATTCACTTCTTCGGAGCGCTGCCGGCGGCGTCCTTGAATCGCTGGGCCAGCTGCTGGGCATAGAGGTCGATGGCCGTGGCGCGCGAGCGCGACAGGCCGCCGCTGGTCACGGTGAGTTCGGCAAGATAGTCGTTCACCGACTGAATCAGCACCCGCCGGCCAAGCCCTTCGAGCCAGCAGGAGCCATCGGGAGCGGTGGAATAGTAGTCGTCGGTCACCGCATTCTGGCACAGCAGCGCGGCCACCACATAGTCGACCCACACGCGGTAGAGCTCAATCACGTCATACACCAGCACTGGGCGGTTGTAGTCGTCGCGGTGCATCACCCCGATGTAAGGGTCGATGCCGCTCTTGATGAGGCTGGCCTCGACGCGGCCATAGAGTATGCCATAGCCATAGTTGAGCAGGGCGTTGGCCACATCGGCCGCGGGGTGCTGGCTGCGCTCGGCAAAGCGGTAGGCGGCCGGCAGAGCCGCATTGAAGGCGGCAAAATAGGCGCGCGAGGCCGCACCCTCGATGCCGCGCAGCATGCCAGCCACGTCGGCCACTCGCTCGCCGCTGAGGGCGGCGGCCTTGAGGCGCAGAGCCTCGATGTGGGCAATGGCGTGGTCGGCCGCGGCGCGCACAGCAGGGCTGTCGGCCCCCAGCATGAGCAGCAGGGCCTGCTGGTTTTCAAGCTTTTTCACTATCACGCCCTTAATCCAATCCACTGCGGCTGGCGAGGAGGTGAACTCAAGCTGGCCCTTGCGTATGGTGGATATCGAGCCGTAGCGGTGGCTCCACACCAGGCCCTGCGGCATTCCGCGGCGGTCGACGAAGCGGATTTCAATGCCGTGGCTTATGGCCAGCAGCACGGCGTCGCTGGTGATGCTCACGCCGCGGCACAGCGTTATCGACGACACCGACTCGGGCGGCACGCGCTGGCGTCCCTGGTCGTTGCTCACCACGAAGCACTCGTTGTCGCGGTTGAGCGAAGTTCCGAAAGTGTTAAGGACTATTTCCATGACTATGCGTTGTTTTGTGTTTTAATCTGCATTTTTGGGTTAAGCGGCCCCAAAGGCCAATTTGGCTGGGGTTGCGCTTAAGGCAATGCAAAAAGCGTGCCAAAGTCCGGCCCAAGCCGAATTTCAATACGCCCAACGTCATTTTTAACACTTAATCCTTGTTTTGGCGTAATATGGTCTCTGCGGATGTGCGGAACTGGAGGTAGGCGACCGTATCACCCTGTCTTAATCCTTGTTTTAATGGAATATGGTCTCTGAGG
>CALBLR010000011.1 GCA_937896015.1 uncultured Prevotellaceae bacterium
CTGCGCGTGTGCCGCCTGGGCAAGTGCATAGCCCGCCGTTTTGCCCACCGCTACTACGACGCGGCGGCCGCGGCGGCCGTGGTCAGCGCCCACGGCTTCACTCCGCCAGTTGCCGACGGTTCGGCGCTTGCCACCGCCTTCGACGGCGCATTGTGGCTGGGCGACTTCAAGCCCCTTGGCCAACTCAGCGGCACTGCCGTGGCCATGGAACTCAGCGGCACCCGTCAGGCCGCATGCGAGTGTGCCGAGCCGCCAATGGCTCCCGATCTCATCATCGAGACGGTGAGCCGCTACTTCACCCTGAAGATGGGCGACATCATAGTCGCCGGCAGCCTTTGCCCCGACGAGCCCATAGCCATAGGCGACACCGTGACGGCCACCGTGGGCGGCACGCCCTCGCTGCGCATCAGAGTGAAATAAAAAACCATGCGCCCCATGCACTAAAACGGGTGTGCGCCACGTTATTATAACTAAGAAAACTTTTTCTCGCGATGCCGCTGCTGCGGCATCGCCTACACACAACATCAAATTACGCTTATGCATCTCAACTCCAAAAAATCATGGCTTAAGGCGGCCATAGTGGCCCTTGCGGCCGCTATGGCCCCGCAGGCGGAAGCCTTGTCGCCGTCGCACTACGCCACGCAGTCGCGCCTTGCCACGGGCAAGTGGGTGAAGATTGCCATACCTCAAAACGGCGTGTATCAGCTCACCGCCGACGACCTTGCCAAGATGGGGTTCAGCAACCCCGCCAGCGTGAGGGTGTATGGCAGCGGCGGCCACATGATGAGCGAGCAGCTCGACGGCTCGCAGCCCGACGACCTGCAACCCGTGCCCGTGATGCGTAGCAACGGCAAAATTTGCTTCTACGCCGCCGGCCCCGTCAGCTTCAAAATAGCCGACCCTCGTTCGCAGACACCGCGCTTCACGCGCCGCGTCAACGCCTATTCGTCGGCGGGCTACTACTTCCTTACCGACGCCGGCGGCAGCGAAACTGCCGTCCAGGCGGCCGAGCCTGCCGCAAAGCCGGGTGTGGCCGTGCGCGACACCAGCATCGACTATTTCTATCACGAGAAAGACCTCACCTCGGTGGGCTTCTCGGGCAAGGACATGCTTGGCGAAGACTTGCAGAAGCCCATTGAGATACCCTACAGCCTGCCCGGCCTGGTAAAGGGCAGCCGGCTGGTGGTGAACACCGCAGCCGCTGCCAACATCGACAAGCAGTCCGGCTCGATAAGGACTTGGGTCAGCGGCGACTCGGTGCCATTCAGCGTGAGCGGCTCGCGCATCTATTCGCCGGGCACCAACGTATATATATATTACAACCAGGCATCGCCCGTGGCGGCAATCCCGGCACCGGCCGATCAGGGCAGCGTCAAGGTGCAGATAGCCACAGGCGGCGTGTTCAAGTCGGCCAAGCTCGACTACCTGATGCTCACATTCTGCCGCCGCAATAGCCTTGACTATGGCCACGACGGCCAGCTGCGCATGGGCTTTTGCGAACTTGCCGACAGCAACCGCATCGACATCGGCACCGCGGCCACGGGCCTCGTGGTGTGGAATGTCGACAACCCTGCCGCTCCCGTGAGCTATGCCGTGGAGCACGGCACACTTGCCGACGGCTCGGCCGTGGCCTCGTTCACCCCCGGCTACGAGGCGCGCATGGCGCAGTTTGTGGCCTTCGACCCCAGTCAGCAGCTCATGACTGTCGACAGCTGGGACGACGTGGCCAACCAAAACCTGCATGCCATGGAGGTTCCCGACATGCTCATTATCACCACCAAGCCCCTTATGGAGCAAGCCCGCCGCATTGCCAAGCTGCATGAAGACATGGACGGCATGAAGGTGGCCGTGATCGACCACCGCCTCATATTCAACGAGTTTTCGTCAGGCGCCCCCGATGCCATGGCCTGCCGCATGCTGTGCAAGATGCTATACGATCGCGACCGCAGCAAGTTTAAATATCTGCTGCTGTTCGGCGACGGCTCATACGACAACCGCTCGATAACCTCCGACCGCGGCGAGCTGCTGCTGGCCTACGAGAGCGACTGCAGCAACGACGAGAACTACAGCTACACTTGCGACGACTTCTTTGGCATGCTCGACGACAACTCGGGCTACAACCTGAGTGCCGACATGCTGCGCATAGGCGTGGGCCGAATCCCCACCAGCGACCCCATTGAGGCTAAGTCGGACGTCGACAAGCTCATCAACTATGTCACCAATCCCGACTACGGCTATTGGCGCAACAATGTGATGATCAGCGCCGACCAGCCCGACAAACTGATGCACGTGGCGCAGGCCGAGGGCGTTGTCGACATCTTCAGCAAGACTATGGACACGGGCATGAACCTCGACAAGGTGTATGTGTCGCAGTTCCCGCAGGTGCGGATCGACGACGACCGTCTGGGCCGCTGCGAGATGGGCACGCGCCGCTTCAAGGAGGTGCTGGCCAAGGGCGCATACTTTGCCACCTACATCGGCCATGCCGGCACCACATCGCTCAGCAGGTATGCCGAGCTGTGGACCAACGCCAACGTTGAGAACACCAGCTATCCTCACTTCCCCATAATGACGTTTGCCGCCTGCGATGTGTCGCGCTTCGACAGCGACAAGAAGGGCATAGGCGAACTCATGTTTCATAAGCCCGACGGCGGCGTCATTGCCCTGCTGGGCGCCACCCGCTCGGTGTATGCCGAGAGCAACGACGCCCTCAACACCGCCTTCATCAAGGCCATGTTCAACTACAAGTTCAGCGGCTCCATGCCGCGCCTTGGCGATGTGTACCTCAAGTCGAAGCAGTCGTTCGGCACCACCAGCAACACTAATAAGCTCATGTTCGTGCTCATCGGCGACCCTGCCATGCGCATCAACTACCCTCAGAACCGCTTTAAGGTGACCAAGATAAACGGCTATGAGGTGAACGACAGCATTGTGGCCGAGACCCGTGCCCTCCAAGATTTTGAGGTGACGGCAAATGTGCTTAAGTCGGGCTCGCAGGAAGTCGACAATAGTTTCAATGGCGAAGCCACAGTGGCGCTTTATGATGCTCAGCGCGTCAATACCACAGTGACCACCACTGTCAATAAGCAGTCGGTGACGCGTGATGTTTATTACCCGCGCAATTTGCTTTCAACTAAACGGTGCCGCGTTGAGAACGGCGTGATTAAAACCCGCCTCATGCTGCCGCGCACAGTGCAGGCCCAATATGAGTTTGGAATGCTGCGCGTGTATGCACATCGCGACAATTCAGATGAAATGGTCAATGGCGAGTACGGCAAATTGGATATACGCCCATACTTTAGCGACCTGGTGATTGTCGACACCATTGCGCCCACCGTCGACGCAATGTATTTTGCCGACGAGCAGGCGCAGGCCGAAGGTGCGCTTGTGCCCGCAGGCAGCACACTGCACATCAC
>CALBLR010000012.1 GCA_937896015.1 uncultured Prevotellaceae bacterium
TGGCGCTGCCATTGCGGCCAACGTGGCCGTGGGGCTGAGCGTGGTGCTGGTGCCATTCTGGCGCGAGCGAAACGATGTGGCCATGTGGAACTTCACGCTGCGCATGCTCACGGCGGTGGCCATGTCGTGGGTCATAGGGCTGGCGCTGTCTGGGGCGCTGTGTCTGCTACTCAAGGCCTATGAGGTACTGTTTGGCTGCGACCTGAGTCCGGACATATATGCCGACACCTCAGCTGTGTGCTGCCTGCTGGTGAGCCCGCTGCTGATGCTGCAGCTGGTGCCGGCGGGCGAGGATAAGCACAACCGCATGGCCGCGGAGCTGACCGGAGTGGGCCGCGGCATAGTGAACTTTATGCTGCTGCCTGTGACGGGCGTGTATCTGCTCACCCTATATGCCTATGCAATAAAAATAATGGTGCAGTGGCAGCTGCCCGACGGATGGGTGAGCTATCTGGTGACGGCGCTGGCAGCGCTGATGCTGCTGGTGGAGGTGGTGCTCTACCCCAGTCTGGTGGCTGGCAAGTGCGGCCGCGCGGCATCACTTGCCGCACGGTGGCTGCCGGCCGTGGTGATGCCGCTGCTGATGCTGATGACGGTGGGCGCGGCGCGGCGCCTTGGCGACTATGGCGTGACCATCTTCCGCCTGTATCTGGTGGTGCTCAACGTGTGGCTGTATGCCGTGTGCGTAGGCCTGCTGCTGAAGCGGCACCGCATATGGTGGATTCCAGCCTCGTTTGCCACACTGCTGGTGCTCACGTCCATCGGGCCGCAAAGCATAGCCAACGTCACCCGCGTCACCCTGCAGCGCCAAGTTCAGGAGGCAATAGCGCAGACGCACCTGCACACGCCGCTTAGCCGCCAAAGCTACAACCAGCTGCTGCACTCAATGCCAGAGGCACAGGCCACACTGCTCGACAGCCGCATGGCATACCTTTATAACAGTTACGGAAGCAACGCCACCGAGCCGCTGGCCGAGGCCGACGTGGCGCTGGGGCGGCTGACTGAAAAGCAACTGCCCATGGCCGCATACCCCACGACCAACGTGAGCAGCCTGTCGGCTACAGGCATGCTCAGCAGCGCTGCAGGCAGCCTGCCGCAGGGCTACCGCTATGCCACCATGATTGACGGCAGCCAAGGCTGGATTAAGCTTGACGCGCACGAGCTGCAAGACCAGGGCGTGGTGAGGGTGAGCCTGAATGGGCGCAACGGCAACACGGTGGAGCTGAACGTGCGGCTCAACAGCGTGGCAAAAGTGGCCAGCATGCCCGACAACGACCCCGGCCGGCACCTGATGCTCTACGGCCCCGGGGCCGCACTGATGGTGGATGACATTGAACTTGACGGCAACATGCCCAGCGTGATGCTGAGGG
>CALBLR010000013.1 GCA_937896015.1 uncultured Prevotellaceae bacterium
TGCTCACCCTCGCCGCAACCCGAACTGATTATTGCCACGCCGCCGTCGCGCAGAGTGGTGTTGACATCGTTGAAGTCGAGGTTGATGATTCCCGGCACGGTTATGAGGTCGGAAATGCTTTGGGCAGCCACCGACAGCGTGTCGTCGGCCTTGCCGAATGCATTGTCGAAGTCAAGGTCGGGATATATTTCGGTGAGGCGCTCGTTGTTGATTATCAGCAAGGCGTCGACGTATTTCTGCATCTCGTCGGCACCGGCAAGGGCCTTGAGGATTTTCTTCTTGCCCTCAAACAGGAATGGGATGGTGACGATGCCAATGGTGAGCACGCCGTGCTCGCGTGCAATGCGGGCCACCACAGGCGCAGCTCCGGTGCCGGTGCCGCCGCCCATGCCGGCTGTGATAAACGCCATCTTGGTGTCGTCCTCAAAGAGGTTGCCTATGTCTTCTGCGCTTTCCTCGGCGGCTTCGCGCGCACGATTAGGATCGTTGCCGGCGCCAAGGCCGCCTGTGGTTTCGGGGCCTATGAGCAGGCGGTTGGGCACGGGTGAGTTGTAGAGAGCCTGGCGGTCGGTGTTAATCACCTCAAACGACACCCCCTCGATGTGCTGGGCATACATGTGGTTGATGGCATTGTTGCCACCACCGCCCACGCCCACCACCTTTATGATGACCGGGGCTTTTTTCTCTACTTGGAAGCCGGGGTTAGCCGTAGCTTCATTTATCATGGCGTCAATCTGCATGCCGTCGGGCAATGCAGTTGGCTGTCCTTGTTTTTTATTCTCATCAGACATGATTACATCTGTTTTTTCTGTTGTTCTTATAATTTAGTTATGCTGGGACGCTACTCATAGTCGCCTCCATTCATTATGCGGCTAATGGTGCGCTGAAATTTGCTGAACCAACCTGGCTTTGTTTTTTTTACGTTTTTTTTGACAGACTCTGCCGGCTCAGGCGCGCTCACAGGAGCCTCCACATTAACGGGGACAATGCCGTCGATCATATTGGCGCCTATGAGCAGGCGGTTGGGCACGGGTGATTCGTATAGATCATAGCCGTCAGAGTCGATCACCGCAAACGAAACGCCCTTTATGTGCTGTGAATACATATGGTTGACGGCATTGATAGCACCACCGCCCACGCCTATCACCTTAATGATAACCGGGGCTTTTTTCTCTGCTTCAAAGCCATGGTTTGCCGTCACCTCATCAATCGTGGCGTCTATCTGCTTACTGGCTGGCTGCTCTTGTTTTTTATTCTCCTCGGACATGATTACATCTGTTTTATTGTCGTTATCCGATATTGTCATTCTCCACTATTCATCTTCTGGCGGTTCACTCATCACCTGGCCAAGAGCGCGCTGAAATTTTTCGAAAAAGCCTCTTTTTTTCTTTCCCGACTTTTTGGGGTCTGGAGCGGGGGCAGGCTCTGGCTCAGGTTCTCTTACGGGTGTTTGCTCTGGCCTTTTCACTTCAATGTCGCCTTCTTCATACTCATTGACGGTGATGCAGGTGTCACCGGGCTTCATAACACCGGCGGCGCGTGACAGCAGCGAATAGAGCTCGATGTACTCAATGCGGTTGAGGCGCTGATCGGTGATGCTGAGCGAAGCGGGAATTGAGCCCATGCGCACATTAAGTTTGGTGGCCTTTGTGAGTTCCTGCGCCAGGCCGTTTAGCTGCGAGCCGCCGCCCACAAGCACTATGTTGTTGAGGTCGCCCGCCTCAAGGCCGGCATACTCAATTTGCTGATTGATGTTGGCCACAATCTCGCCCGTGCGGGCCACAATGTAGTTGATGGCGTCGGTTGAGTTCACCGACTTTATCACAATAGGCTCCGATGAAGGGTCGAGCGGATGGGCAAGGTTGAGTTTCACCTGTTCGGCAGTGTCCTCAAGCACGGTGCCAAGGCCGTTGGCTATGTCGCGCGTCAGATTGCGCGAGCCCAGGGGCAGCGTGGCCAGATACACCAGATAGTCGTTTTTGTAGATCGACACCGTGGTGGTTTCGGCTCCGAAGTCCACAAGCATGCATCCCAGCGACCGCTCGGTGTCGGTGAGCACCTGCGAGCCCACGCACAGCGGTGTCACGAAGTAGCGGCGCACGTGTGTGCAGTTGTCCATCACATAGCTCAGGTTTTTCTTTAGTATGGGCTTTGCCACTATGCGGTTCACGTTCACCTTGATTTGCGAGCCAAACTGGCCGCATGGTGTTTTGGTTTCGATGCCGTCCACATAGTAGGCACGCGGCACGGTGGTGAGAAGGTCGTAGCCGTCGACAGGGGTCTTGCCCGCAGCGTTTTCAATGGCCACGAGAGCCTCTTTGGTTATCACGTCCGACGGGTTAAGCTGGCGCACGAGTTCGGCCGGCACTGAATGCAGCGAGCGGCCGCTGATGCCCACAAACACGTCGTTGATGGTGCAGTCAAGACTTGGGGTGAGACGCGAGAGGATTTTGCTCACGGCATTTTTCACACTTTCCACATTTTGCACGCAGCCATAGCGCACGCTGTTTTGCATGCGCTCCTCGGCCAGGCTGTTGACCTGGATGTTGCCCGAGCTGTATTTCTCGGCCACAGCCCCCACAATTTTGGAACTGCCCACCTCAATGGCCACTATATATTGGGTATTTGCCATAAGAGTGATTATTTAATAGTTAATTATTTTAGAGTTAATAATATGTCATTTTTGTTTCTTCTTGTCCTTCTTGGCCTTGTCGGGCTTTGCGGCTTTTTTGGCCTTGTCGGCCGACTTGGACTTCGCCTTGCCGCTGCTTTTGGCCTCCTGCTTTGGCTTTTTGTCGGCGGCAGGCTTGGCTTCGGGCTTTTTGGGCTCTTTTTTCTTGGGCTCGGCCTTTTTAGCCTCTTGTGCGTCGGCCTTGGGCACCGGCGTGGCGGCGTCGGTCATCATCTCCATGTCGGGTGCCGGCTCGTCGTCGTCGGGATCGTAGGCATCCTCGGTGCGCTGCTGGCTGTAGCGGCGCGTGGCCACCACCTGGTGGCTCCACTTCACCGATATGGTGTCGTAGGTGTTCCAGCCCTTGACGGGCATCACCTTGCGGTAGAACAGCAGCAGTTTGCTGAACTTCTGCTTAAAGCCGTCGGGCGAGCCCATGTTCACCACATGGCCGCGTATGCTGGGCACGATGAACACGTCGTTGCTGTCGGCCACGCAATACATCGACACGAGCGAGCGCAGCGTGGAGTCGGACTCCACATACTCTATCATGGGCAGCAGGCGCGTTGGGCTGAAGCCGCCGCCAAAGTGCCCCTCCACCACCGGCACATCGGCGCGGAAGGCATCAGTGGCAGTCATGCGCTTGCCGGTGCGGTTCACATAATACGACACATCGCCGTCAAACACGCGCATCACCGGCACTATTTGCTGCACGCGCACGTGCACCACGCCCAGAGCCTCGTCTTTGTAGCACTGCACACTCTCGATATACTCCGACCTCCCGAGCAAGCGCTCCATGGCATCGCAGTTGATTTGCCACATGGGGCGGCCCACAGGCGACAACCCGCTCTGCCCAAGGGTGCGCGTCACTCCCTCGGCCGACACGAATGTGGTGCTGTCGTCGTTCACCACCTCCACATCGAGCTGCCGGCAGGCCATGTCGCGCGCCTTTCCGCGCGACCACAGCATGCCCGCCACCAGCAGGGAGGTGAGCACCATAAGCAGTATGTAGCGGACTATCTTCAATGTTTCTGCTTCTTTACCTCTTCACAAATCTGCGGCAGCAGGTTCACAATGTCGCCGGCGCCCACGGTGAGCAGCACGTCGAAGTCAAGACCGGGAATGGCCTCAAGCAGCTGCTGCTTGGTGAATATCTTCTTCACCGGGCAAGTGACGTCCTTTAGGATTATGTCGCTCGTGACGCCGGGAATGGGCTCTTCGCGTGCCGGGTAGATGGGCAGCAGATAGAGCTCGTCGGCGGCCGAAAGGGCACGGGCAAACTCGGGGGCGAAATCGCGTGTGCGGGTGTAGAGGTGCGGCTGGAATATCACCGTGAGCTTGCGGCCGTGATACAGGTCGCGCACCGAGCTGATGCTGGCCCGCAGTTCGTTGGGGTGATGGGCGTAGTCGTCGATCACCACCTTGCCGTGGTCGCCAGGCTCCTTAAGCCAAAACTCAAAGCGGCGCTTGGCCCCCTTGAAAGAGGCTATGGCCTGGCGCATGGCGTCGGCAGGCGTGTCGATGAGCCAGCATGCGGCCATGGCCGCAATGGCGTTCTCCACATTGATGTCGACGGGCACGCCAAGGCTGATGTCTTTAATCACAGTGCCGTCGGGGGCCACGAAGTCGAACACTATCTCACCGCCGCCCACGCGCACGTTAGCCGCATGAAAGTCGCCCTCGGCCTGCGAGTAGGTGTAGACGCGTACACCCGGCTGCACACGCGGCTTGAGCTTGAGTCCGGTGTGCACTATGAGCGCGCCGTCGGGACGGATGAGCTCGGTGAAGTGGGCAAAGCTCTCAAGATAGTTCTCATAGTTGCCATATATGTCGAGGTGGTCGGGGTCGGTGCTGGTGACCACGGCAATGTAGGGGCTAAGCTGGTGAAACGAGCGGTCGAACTCGTCGGCCTCAATAACCGAATAAGGGCTTGTGTCCGACAGCAGGAAATTGCTGCCGTAGTTGCGCAGCACACCGCCAAGAAAGGCGTTGCTGCCGATGCCGGCCGTCTGCAGTATGTGGGCGGCCATGCTCGATGTGGTGGTCTTGCCGTGGGTGCCCGCGAAGCACAGGCCCTTGGAGTGCTCGGTGACCACGCCAAGCAGCTTGGCGCGCTTCACCACCTCAAAGCCGTGTGAGCGGAAGTATTGCAGACCCTTGTGCGACTCGTGCACGGCTGGGGTGTAGACCACCAGAGTGGTGGCGCTGTCGCGGCAGTAGTCGGGAATCAGGGCCGGGTCTTCGTCGTAGCTTATGGCCACGCCTTCCTTTTCAAGGGCTCGGGTGAGGTCGGTGGCAGTGCGGTCGTATCCGGCCACGCGCTTGCCTTTGGCCAGGAAATAGCGTTCAAGGGCGGCCATGCCTATGCCGCCGGCACCCACGAAATATAGCGATTTGAAATCTTTCATGTCTTATTGTATTTTTATGTCGTTGCTTAATTGCTATGCTTTTTTACTCTCAATAAGTTCCATTGCCTTGTCCACAATGTGCTCGGCAGCGTTGCGCAGGGCCATTTCACCCACATTGGCGCTGAGCCGCGCCAGTTTGGCGTCGTCGGCCACGAGGCCAAGCATGGTGCTGACGAGCACACTTCCAGCCTCAGCGTCGCGCACCATCACAGCCGCATCGCGGTTGACAAGCGCAAGTGCGTTTTTGGTCTGATGGTCCTCGGCCACGTTGGGCGACGGCACCAGCACCGACGGCTTTCCCAGCAGCTGCAGTTCACTGATGCTGCTGGCGCCTGCGCGCGACACCACCAGGTGGGCGGCGCGGTAGGCCATGTCCATTTGCGAGATGAAGGGCATCTGCACCACGTTTTTCGCGCCAGAGGCAGCCAGAGCCTCGCGGCAGCGCTCATCATAGATTTTGCCCGACTGCCATATAACCTGCACATCGCCGGCATGGCTGGCGATTTCACCGAGCCCGCCTATGATGCTGTTGTTCACCGTGCGCGCGCCAAGACTGCCGCCGATTATCAGCACTGTGCGCTTGTTGGGGTCGAGGCCGAACGAGGCGCGGGCCTCCTCGGGCGTGGCTGTGCACTCCAGCAGGCCGCGGCGCACGGGGTTGCCCGTGAGCACAATGCGGTCGGCCGGAAAAAAGCGCTCCATGCCCTCATAAGCCACGCATATGCAGTCGGCCTTCTTGGCCAGCAGCTTGTTGGTGACGCCGGCATATGAGTTCTGCTCCTGCAGCAGCGTGGGGACGCCGCGCTTTTGGGCCTCCTTTAATACCGGTCCGCTGGCATATCCGCCCACACCGATGGCGATGTCGGGCTTAAAGTCGCGCACTATGCGGCGCGCCATGCGCAGACTCTTCTGCAAGTGATATAGCACCTTGATGTTGCGCAGCAGGTGCTTGCGGTCGAATCCGCTCACCGGCAGGCCCACTATCTCGTAGCCTGCGGCGGGCACGCGCTCCATTTCCATGCGTCCCAGCGCGCCCACAAACAGGATGTGTGCGTCGGGACGGCGGCGGCGAAACTCGTTGGCTATCGACAG
>CALBLR010000014.1 GCA_937896015.1 uncultured Prevotellaceae bacterium
ACCCGCGTGACCGTGGTGAAGCGCGTGAGCACCCAGTCGATACCAGTCGACTCTCTTGGCCAAGCCGATGTTGACTCTATTTTCCAGGTGATGATGCAGCAGTCCGACAAGCAGATGGCAATGATGGACAGCATGGAGCGCGAATTTCTGTATGGCGCCGATGCCATGCCGCAGGAAGAAGAGGCAGGCAGCGCAGAAAGCACCAGAGCACAGAAGCAACCAGGTCTGCTTAACATGGGCGGGCGCATAGGCGCGCAAGAATGCGTTCTGCACCTCAACCTCAACGACCCGCAAAACGTGAAGGGCTCGGCGCGGTTTGTGACCAAAGGCAAGCAGGGCGTGCCCATGAAGCTGATAGGCATAATGAACGGCGACGGGTCGCTCACCGTGTCGATGTATAAGGGCGAAGACATTGCCGGCACCCTGATTGGCAGTTGCAACGGGCAGTCATTTGAGGGCAACTTTACCACAAGCGGCAACAAGCAAATTCCTTTCAGCTTTGCGCGCATGCGCTAAGCTGGTGTGCAAGGCATAAACACAAGGCGGCTGGCCACACGCGCAATGCGTAGGCCAGCCGCCTTGTTTGCATTATTTTTTTTTTGGGGGGGACTCAGCGCACCATGTCGTTGACGATGCGCGGCTCGAGCTTTGCGCTCACCTTGCGCCAGTCCTTGCTGTTGATGTAGTCCTTAATCACGCGGGCGTGGTCAAGGTTATGCATGTCGCTGCCCAGCATATCCACCAAGTTGTTGTTCACCAGCCACATTGCCGCCTCGCGAGCACCCGAGCCGAAGTAGCCTGCCAGCGAGAGCAGATTCACCTGAAACTTCACGCCCGAGCTGTGCAGCTTCTGGTAGCGCTCATGACGGCGGTAGTAGTATGGATAGCGCTCGGGGTGGGCCAGAATGGGCTTGTAACCCTTCACCTGAAGGTCGAACATCATGTCGTCGATTTCAATAAGCTCCTGGATAAACGAGTTTTCGATTAGCACATAGTTGCCAGGCATGGGCAGCACGTGGCCGGCGGCATACTCACGGTTCCAGTATTCATCGAGGCGGTATTCGGCCGAAGGGTGAATTTCCACCGGCATCTGTTCCCTGTCGATGGCCTCCTGCAGCACCTTGCCTGCGGCAGTGAGCGACTCGACGGTGTTTTCAAACGTCTCGGCTGTGACGTGCGAAGTGCACATCACGCGGTTGATGCCCATGTCGAGCTCGGCCTGAAGCATGGCCAGCGACTGCTCAACGTCTTGCGAGCCGTGGTCGACCCCAGGCAGTATGTGGCTGTGGACGTCGGTGCTGTAGAACAACTTGACGTCTTCCTTTTTGCGATGAAAAAAATCAAACATATCTATATTTTGCTTTGAAATAAAATCTGTAGCGATGTGCAAAGTTAGTGCTAATGGCAAAATTTTGCAATAGCCGCCCTTGCTTTGGGTGTGGCGCGGCAATGGCAAAAAAGCACGGGTGCGGGTTTGATAAACGCGTTTTTTTAAGTAATTTTGGCGCATAAAGACCAAATCAGACTAAGCGTTATGAAAGTTGTATACCGAATAATGGCGGCACTGGCCCTTGCCCTTGTGGCAGTCTGCGCCAAGGCAGGCACCCCCACCAACGAGCGCTGGCAGCAGTGCGTGCTGGAGGCCATCGACTCGTTTCCGCAGCACGGCGGCTACTACACTGGCGGCCGCCCCAACCAAGACTTCAGCAAGACCACACTGCAGGCTCTCAACGAGGCCTACCACATGCGCCTTGCCGACCAGCGGCCGCAATTCAACCCGCAAAAGGCACAGCCGTCGTTCTGCTCAAGCGCCACCTATGCGGTGCTGGTGAAGGCGCTGCTGATGTGGGACACCGACGGCAAAATTCCGCGCGCCGCGTGGCTCAACATAAAGCCATACGTTGGCATTGTGGACTACATCAACGACAAGGGCATCGGTGAGGACGACGGCTTCGGCTTTTGGGGGCGCGCCAACGCCAACGGCCCAGGCGTGGCGGTGCTGGTGCATGAGCTGAAGGCCGGCTACAGCATCACCGCCTACCGAGGCGCCAAGTCGGAGAAAAACAAGGAGAAGCCCGGCGAACGCTATATGACCGATGAGGAGTGGAACGCCAACCCCGTGTGGCAGCAAGCCGTGCCAGGCGACATAATGAAGATATTTTGGAACCGCAATGAGACCAACGGCAGCGACAGCGGCGCCATAATAGGCTGCAACGATGTGAAGACCGACGACCAGGAGCGCGGACACAGCGTGGTGTTCCTCGGCTACGAGCCCAACGGCGACATACGCTACTGGAGCAGCAACGGCCCTGGCAAGAACAACAAGGAGCTGGGCTACAGCGTGGCCACGTGCCCGCGCACACGGGTGCAGCGGGTGGTGTTCACGCGCATCACGCAGCCCGAGCACTTTGCCAACGCCAGCAAGATGCCGCCCACCAGCGAGAACAAGTATCTGAGCGGCCTCAACGGCAAGCGCCACAGCACCACGGCCGAGATGAAGAAAATGATTGGAGCTAAATAACACAGAGAGGGAAAAATGGACGACATCGAAGGGAAGCAAGTAAAGGAATTCAGCAAGACGTATTTTCTCACGGCCGGAGAGTGCAACCCGCAGGGCGAAATGCCGCTGCAACTGGTGGTGGCGCGCATCATCGAGATTTCAACCCTGCATGCCAACGCCTGGGGCGTGGGCTATGACAACCTGATTAAGCGCAACGAGGGCTGGGTGCTGTCGAGGGTGACGGTGGAGATGAAGCGCTACCCCACCATCAACGAGAGCTACACCGTGACCACATGGATCGAAGGCCGCCACTTCTCGCAGCGCAACGTGGCCATAACCGATGCCGGCGGCGAGGTGGTGGGCGAGGCGCGCACTGTGTGGATGGCCATCAACTTTGCCACGCGCGAGGGCGTGGACATATCGCAGCTGAGCTACATCAACGGCAACGTGAGCAGCAGGCGCAGCGGCATTGAGCCACAAAGCCGCCTCCGCCCCGTGACGCAGGGCCGCACGGCCACCCACACGTTCCGGTATGTGGACTGCGACTTCAACCGCCACGTGAACACGGTGCGCTACCTCGAGCTGCTCATGAACCAGTTTGCCATGCAAAAATATGACCACAGCATGCTGAAGCGCATGGAGATAGCATTTCTGCGCGAGACCCACTATGCCGACACCGCCACGGTGCACATCGACGACACCGACCCCGACGACTGCAAAATGAGCATCGACGTGGACGGCGCAAGCCACTGCAAGGCGCGCTTTGTGTTTGTGCCGCGCGCCGAAAAGGAAAGTTAGTCGGAAAGAATCGAGGTGCCCGACACGGCTGCTATGCGCGAGCGCAATGCGGGCATGCGGTCGGCGTCGCACTCAAGCGTCATGAGGCACACGTTGTCGAACTGCTGGTCGACGACGCGCACTCCGGCCGCCTTCACCAGCCTCATCACATCGTTCATGCCCAGATAGGGGAAGTTGAAGGTGAGGCGTGCCTGCTCGTGGCACTCAAGAATTTCGCCAGCCTCAATGGCTTCGCGCGCAGCCTGGCGGTAGGCGGCAATCAGGCCCGAGGTGCCCAGCTTGATGCCGCCAAAGTATCGCACCACGCATATCACCACATTGGTCAGTTCAAACGAGTTGATCTGGCCCAGAATGGGCTTGCCCGCAGTGCCCGACGGCTCGCCGTTGTCGCTCGACAGGTGCTCGCTGCGGTCGGTGCCAATCATGTAGGCCCAGCAGCAGTGCCGTGCGTCGTGATATTTGTTCTGCGTGTCCTTGATCACAGCCTTGGCCTCGTCGGCCGACGCCACGGGCACAGCCAGCGAGATAAACTTGCTCATTTTCTCCTTGTACAGCCCCTGCGACGGGGCTTTAAGCGTTTTGTAGAAGTCACTCATTTTGCGCAGTAAATGTCACGATTAATGATTTGCGCTGCAAAGTTAGGCATCAAATCAATGCCGTGCAAATGGTGCGCAATTGGAAATGATTTCGTAATTTTACAAAAAAATATTATTAACGCACAAAAAACAAAAGAATACAGAAATATGATGAAGCGAGGCAGAATAGCCGAATTATTTGGCATTGAGCGGCCCATGGTGGCCGGAGGCATGGTGTGGTGCAGCGGCTGGCGCCTGGCGGCGGCAGTGAGCAACGCAGGCGGCCTGGGCCTGCTGGGCGCGGGCTCGATGACGCCCGAAGTGCTTGAAGAGCACATAGTGAAGTGCAAGGCAGCCACCGGCAAGCCCTTTGGCGTGAACGTGCCACTGATGTATCCGCAGATAGAGAAACTCATGGACATAGTGGCCAGCCAGGGCGTGAAGGTGGTGTTCACCTCGGCCGGCAGCCCCAAGAAGTGGACGGGCTGGCTGCACGATCACGGAGTGAAGGTGGCCCACGTGGTGTCGTCGTCGCTGTTTGCCCGCAAATGCGAGGATGCGGGAGTCGACGCCGTTGTGGCCGAAGGTTTTGAAGCCGGCGGGCACAACGGGCGCGAAGAGACCACCACGCTGTGCCTGATTCCGGCAGTGC
>CALBLR010000015.1 GCA_937896015.1 uncultured Prevotellaceae bacterium
CCTGGTGGAGGGTGACTCGGCAGGCGGTTCGGCCAAGCAGGGCCGCAACCGCGAGTTCCAAGCCATATTGCCGCTGCGAGGCAAAATCCTCAATGTGGAGAAGGCTATGGACCACAAGGTGTTTGAAAGCGAGTCGGTGGTGAACATATTCCGCGCCCTGGGCGTGACCATCGGCACCGAAGACGACCCCAAGGAGGCCAATCTGAGCAAACTGCGCTACCACCGCATCATCATCATGACCGATGCCGATGTCGATGGCGCGCACATCGACACACTGCTCATGACATTCTTCTTCCGCCGCATGCGTCCGGTTATTGAAAACGGCTACCTCTACATTGCCACGCCGCCGCTCTACCGCGCCATCAAGGGCCAGACGCAGGAATACTGCTGGACCGACATGCAGGTGCGCCAGTTCATCGACAAGTATGCCGATGGCGAGGAAAACAAGGTGAAGGTGCAGCGATTCAAAGGTTTGGGCGAGATGAACCCCGAGCAGCTGTGGGAAACCACCATGGACCCCGAGGGCCGCATGCTGAAACGCGTCAACATAAGCGACGCAGCCGAGGCCGACCGCGTGTTCTCGATGCTGATGGGCGAGGACGTGGCCCTGCGCCGCAAGTTTATTGAAGACAACGCCACCTACGCCACCATCGACTCTTAACGACAGCACTATGCGCGCGCATTCGCGCGCACATATATATAATGTATACAGGCTCCAGCCCCGCTCGTGGGGGCTGGCACCTTTTTTTGTGGGGGCACTGGGCTAAACAGCGGTTGGGTTCGTGCCCAGCAGTTTCCATATATTCACACGGATTTTTTTAATTTTTCGGCACAAAGTCATGTTTTAGCATTTGATTAATAGCTATTTACCGGCGAGGGTGAGAGCATGGGGGGGGAAAAGCGGCAATTCCAGCTAACTGGCTGGTGTAAATGCGCCAAACCGCGACGAATGCTATTTTGGCGCATCCACCTCCATTGCGAAATAATTATAGTTTTGAATAGGCGAAAAGCGCTTGCTATGTGGCGGGATGAAGCACTGAGGGTTCGGCTGCGGGCGAGGCGTGGCTGAGGATGCGCAGAGTCTTGGGCAGCAGATTGTTGGCCCGAGAGCCGAGGTTGTTGACAAACCCCAGTGGCTGACTGCGGTGGGTGAGCAGGCAGTAGCCACGGCTGCCGCCAATGGCGCCGAGCGACTCGCCGCGCAGATAGGCAATGGCCGTTGGGTAGTCGACCTCCACCACGGGAAACGCACCGCTGGCCAGATGCTGCGACAAGGCCAATTCGTGGCTCGGGGTGAACTTGCGCCCTTTGACGGTGCCCACAGCAGTGCCGCTATGAATCAGGTTGAGGTGCTGGCGCAGTGTAGCCAGTTCGGTCTGGCGGCTGGCCGGCGAGGCCACCACAGTGCCGTCGGGAGCGGTGGCAAAAGCGAAGTCGCCTGGAGCGTCAAGCCACTGGCGGGCCTCGGCCGGCACAGCTGCTGGCTTGGACTGCTGCCTGCCACCGCGCTGCTTTTGAGGCTTGAGTTGGCTGACGGGTTCATCGGCAGGCTTGCGCAGCACGCACATAAACAATCCCTCGCCGCGCGTGAGGTGGGGCATGAAGCGGTAGCAGTGGTGGCTGGTGCCTATGCCTTGCCTTATGCCCCACTCCGGCTCAACGGGCACGGCCACCGACTCGGCGCCGTAGCGGCCTGCGATGTAGTCAGCCATTTGCTCGTTTTCCTGGCGGT
>CALBLR010000016.1 GCA_937896015.1 uncultured Prevotellaceae bacterium
GGCTGCGTTGTAGTACACCGCGCTCTTCAGCTCCTTGGCTGCTTCAACGCTGTTCACGCCGGTGTGGACGCCCACGTTGAACTGCACTGGGTAGAGGTTGTGCAGAGTGGCGGTGAGGCCGGTGGCGGCATCGTAGTTGGCCTTGATGAAGAGAGTGTAGTCGACTGTGGATGCTGTCTCGACCACAGGGGCTTCAACCGAGCCCTGTGCCTCATAGCCGGTGGCCGACTTGGCCACGCCGGCTGCCAGAGTCACTGCCTTGTCGAGGGGCACGTCGGCAGCGGCGGTGTATTTGCCGGGCACCATCATCAAGTCGTAGCTGGCCACATACCACTCGTTTTTGGCGGCCTTCCATGCTGCGTCCACGTTGAGGCTGGCGTTGTCGGCCGATGTGGCTGCGTCAACGCTGGTGAAGGCCACGTCGAGCGTCACATCGTGGTCGGGCACTGTGACGCGGGTGTCGGTCACAAAGGGCTGGCCCGAGTTGCTGTTGAGGCTCACGTTGAATGCGCTCCAGGGACGGAACTCCATGTTCACCGTCTCCAGTGTGCGGCGGTCGCCGCCGTCGGTCACCCAGGCCGATGCGCCGGTGTGGTGCGCGCCTGTGAAGGTGACGGGGCCGTTGAGGGGCTGGTAGAAGTCGTAGGGGGTGACGGCAGTGTCAACGCGGCACAGCTTGTAGCTGTACACGGTGCCATAGCCGTTGCCGTTGAGCGCGCTGATGTCGCTTGTTATCTGCTGGTAGTCCATCCACACCTCGGCGCTGTCGCGGTTGAAGCCGCCGGTGAGCTTCTGCAGGCGGCTGTATATCATGTTGCCGCTCTGGTAGTTTTCAATGCCATAGCCCTTGGCGCCGAAGTTGATGAATGTGAAAGTGTCGTCGTCGTTAAATGTCACCTTGCCCTTGTAGGCGCGTGCCTTTTGCGCCTTCACGTCATAGTCGGTGACCGAAGCGTTGGGCTTGAACACCACCACCGAGTAGATGTTTTTCCACTCGCGGCCCACCAGCGTGTAGTTGCCGTCGGTGCCGTTGTAGGCCTCAATCTTCACGGGCATGTTGAAGTCAATCTGATACTCGCCGTTTTTCTCGGTGATTGCGTCGGAGGTGTAGCGCAGGCCGTTCTTGTCAGAGTATGTCTGGTTGACTGCCGTCTGCGGGGTGATGTGCATGAATGCGTATTTCGACGACTCCACCTCCAGAATGTTGGTCGGGTTGTCGTCGTCTTCGGTGTAGGCCATAGTCAGCTTGTTGTCTTTCAAGATGAATGGCACATCGCAAAGTCCGTAGTAGTTTTTGAGCACCACGGTGCTGTCGTTCACTTTCTCAAAGTGCACGTATCCGTTCACATAGTCGTGCAGCGTGCGCTGCTTGTAGTTGCCATAGAAAATTTCGATGGCGTCGCCTCCATACTGCACTAAGTCGTCCACTGTCACTGCTTGGGCAGCCCCCGTCGCGAGGACTCCGGCAGCGATTGCTGCGTAAATTTTCTTTTTCATTGCGGTTAATAATTAAATTAATAGTTAAATGCTCGTTTTATGCCGTTGTTGCGGAAGGATAGGGAATTCCAGCCGCAAGCGGTTGAATGCTATAATAATATTCAACAATGCGAATTTAGCCAATTAGTGGCTTTTGTGCAAATCGGTGATGAGGAAAATTCAAAAATGAACGCTTTTTTTACCTTATTTGTCAGGTGCCCAATATACAATTATCATTGCAATATGTGCATAATTGTTTGTTTTGGGCAAACTCGAGCAAAAAGGTGCGGCAATATTTGGCGTATTGAAATATTTTTTGATAATTTTGCACGAAATTGTACCTATGCGCCAATGCTCGGAGAGGCTGACTGCCGAATGCACATAGTTGGTTGTGCTTCAAAGCGAAAGCGCACTGCGAGCCAAGCGAAAGCGGCGCGCGGCGAGGCCTTTGCAGCAGCCTCGGCACTTTGCCCGGCTGAGGGCTGGCATTGCGCCGCTTTTTCACCGCCAAGCTGCTTGGCATAACACTAACTCACAGAATTGAGCCCGAAGATGAAAAAGACAATAAGAATTACAGCAGTTGCGCTGTGTGCCATAGGCACCACGGCGCTCACCTCGTGCTTCAAAGACGAGCCGCTCAACGCCGAGTGCGACATCGAGGCGGTGGCGGTTCACGTGCCGCAGCCCACGCAGGCGTTCTTCAACCTGAGCGACACACTGCAAAATGTGCAGAGCGCCGACAGCGTGATCACATTTAGCGTGCGCAGCAGCGCCGACTTGAGCGCGGCCCGCCTCGACATCACCACCACCTCGGGAGCCAAACTCGAGCAGACGGGTGGCGGAGAGTTGCAGGTGGGCGGTGAGGTGCGCTATCGCGTGACCTCGGAAGACGGCCACTGGCAGCGCACCTACGCCATAAGGTTCACCCCTGTGACCCACACGGTGAACGACACCATAAAGTTCGACTTCGAGCACTACGAGCTTGAACCCAAGGCTGGAGCATACTACATTTGGCGCGATGTGACGTCCGACGGCCCGCTGGGCAACGACTGGGCCACGGGCAACCCCGGCTTCCAGATGAGCCGCGGCTCGGCCAAGCCCGATGAATATCCCACTGTGCCGCTGGCCGAGGGCTTCGACGGCGCCGGCATAAAGCTCACCACGCGCGACACGGGCCCGTTTGGCGTGATGGTGAACATGCGCCTTGCCGCAGGCAACTTCTTCCTGGGCACGTTTGATGTGGGCAGCGCGCTCAAAGACGCCATGAAGGCCACCCGCTTTGGCGTGGGCTTCGACAAGAAGCCCGTGAAGTTCACCGGCTACTACAAGTATGCCCCCGGCGAGAAATTCCAGGACCGCACTGGCAAGAAGGTTGACGGCGTGACTGACGAAGGCTCGATATATGCCGTGCTCTACCGCAACCACGACTCGCAGGGCAACGCCGTGGTGCTCGACGGCAACGACGTGCTCACCAGCCCGCAGATAGTGGCCATAGCCAAGGTGCCCAAGGTGGAGACCACCACAGGGTGGACGGCCTTTGAGGTAGCCTTCGACTACAGCGAGGGCATCAACAGCGAGCTGCTGGCCTCTCGCGGCTACAATCTGGCCGTGGTGTTCTCGTCGAGCGTCAAGGGCGACCAGTTCCAGGGAGCCATTGGCAGCGAACTGTGTGTGGACAAGGTGAGGGTGATTTGCGCCACCGAGGAGTAGGGGGGCAGCAGCCGCACCGGCACACCGAGAAGAAATTTTTTTGAAACAAGACTTAATACACACTCATAACCAATGAGCATGACAAAAATAAGGACAGCAGTGGCGCTGACGCTGATGATGCTGGCAAGCACGGCCGCAGTGGCGCAAAAAAGCATAGGCTTCGGCCTCGACGACGTGAAGTTCAGCGGACGGCTGGGCTATGCGCTGGGCGGCACCATGCCACACGGAATGCCGTCGAGCATACGCAGCCTGCACAGCTACAAGCTGAAGATGAACCTGTCGGCCGGATTCGACGCCTACAAGCCCGTGCAGGGCCGGTGGGGTCTGATAACGGGCGTGCGCCTCGAAAACAAGGGCATGGAGATCGACGCAAGCGTCAAAAACTACCATATGGAGATTACGCGCGGCGGCGAGACGCTGAGCGGCATGTTCACCGGCCGCGTGGGGACCAAGGCGCGCGAGTGGATGTTCACCGTGCCCGTGCTGGCCGCCTGCGACGTGAGCCGCCGCGTGCGCCTCAAGGCAGGCCCCTACCTGTCGTTCCTGTCGTCGAAGGAGTTCAGCGGCTATGCCTACAACGGCTATCTGCGCGTGGGCGACCCCACCGGCCCCAAAGTGGAGCTGGGCAGCGAGGAGGGCCAGCGCGGCACCTATGACTTCAGCGACGACATGCGCAAGCTGCAATATGGCATACTGGTGGGCGCCGATGTGCGCCTCACACCGCGGTTCGGCCTCTATGCCGACCTTGAGTTGGGCCTGTCGGGCGTGCACAAGAGCGGCTTCAAGACAATTGAGCAGCGACTATACCCCATATTCGGCGTGGTGGGCATCACCTACAACATCAACAAATAATACGGACCAACAATTATAGACAATTCATAAAATCCACTTCAAAACGAAAGGTAAAAAAGATGAACAAATTTACTACTCTCTTGGCTATGGCAGCCATGGCCATTGCCGGCAAGGCATCGGCCACAGTCTACAACGGCCAGCTTCAGGTGAACGTGAACGGCTCGGTGTCGGAGCAGGCACAGCCCATCACCATTGTCACCGACGGTGACGAGTGCACGCTCAGCATCAACAACTTCTGCCTCTCGGCAGGCGGCGAGAAGATGGGCGTGGGCAACATCGTGCTCAAAGGCAAGGCCTCGAGCAAGGCGGGCGACGTGATTGAGCTCGCTGTGAAAGACAACGTGGACATCACCGAAGGCACCGACCCCTCCATAAGCATGTGGATGGGCCCCATGCTGGGCAAGGTGCCTATCGACATGAAAGCCACTTTCTCGTCGAAAGTGCTCAGCACCACCATCAACATCGACATGATGAGCACCCTGCAGCAAATAATCAAGGTGAGCTTCATCAGCGACGGCTTGCAGTTCCGCAACCCGGGCTTTGAGAACTTCCACAACTCAAGCGAGTCGGGCGCGAATGGCACAGAGCCCAACGGCTGGCACTCGTTCACAAGCGCCACAGGCTCTCTGGCCAAAACCGCCGGAGTGAAGGTGGCCAAGAGCGAAGAGGTGCGTCCCGGCACCGACGGCCAGGCGAGCGCAGTGCTCCACTCATCGAGCATTCTCGGCATTGTTGCCAACGGCACCATGACCACCGGACGCCTCAACGCCGGCAGCATGAGCGCCGCCGACCCCGCCAACCACTCGTTTCTCGACATGTCTAAAACCGACAAGGACGGCAACGGCGACCCCTTCTACACCGAAATCACCAGCCGTCCCGACTCGCTCAGCGTGTGGGTTAAGTTCAAGC
>CALBLR010000017.1 GCA_937896015.1 uncultured Prevotellaceae bacterium
CATACCGGCGAAGTTGAGTGGGGCGAGCGCGCCCACCAGCTCCACCAGGTGGGCCGGATCATGCTGGTCCTGCTTGTCGCCCGGGTCATACTTGTAGGGGGCGTCGTGGCCGTGATCGCCAAGGTAGTAAATGGCGTTCACCTGATGGCCGCTGTTGCCAGTGATGGTCTGGTTGTAGTATTCCAGCGCCGACTGGGTCTTCACAATAAAGTCGCTGCTGGCAATGCGGCGGTCGCTGCCGTCGTCGCTCTGCATAAGGCTGAAATATGGCAGCATGGTGAGACCGCCTATGGGGGCAGTCTGCAGGAAGGCGCGGTTTTTGATGTCGGCTCCGGCGGCCTGGCGTATGTTTTTCACCAATATCGGGAAGCCGGCGGCTCCCGTGCCGCCGAATATCGAGCTGATGAAGAATATGCGGTCGCCGTCGGCAAAGACGCTGGTGAACGCCTTAAACTCGTTGCTGTCTTTGATGCCATTGAGCGCCACACTGCCTATGTTGGGCGAGCCCACGAAGCCGATGCTCATCTTGTTTTCGAGCTGATAGTCGGCAAAAAGCAGCGAAGTGAGCGCCTGGTTTGGCTCATTCATGGTGTCGTAGCCAATGAAGTCGCGGAACTTTTTGCTGCCCACGGCGGCCATATTGAATATAAACGAATCGTCAAGCTCCACGGGCGAGCCTTGCATTATGTCGCGCAAGGTGGAGATTTTAGTGGCAAAAAAGCCGCTGGCGTTCACCTCGTCGCCATGGATTTGGCGGCGCAGCATGCGGTAGGCGCTCAGCAGGGCCTCAGTGCGCTTGAGGTCGGCGTTGCTCTTGTGCGGATCGATGATGACAGGCACAAGCTCGAGATTGGGCACCGGCTTGCCGTCGGGGCCGACAGGGCGCACACCCGCCGCCGACAGCATCAGCAGCGACTTGAGCACCCTCGATCCGGTGCCGCCTATTGCGAATATGAATAGTCTCATTTCTTTTCGTTTTCTAAATGGGTTTTATTGCGGTATTGGGGTGTGGCGGCAGTTACTGCTCCACCAGCGGATGGAGAACGACGCCACCACAAACATCAGCACCGAGTAGAGCACGGTGGCCGTTTGGAACGCGGCTGTCTCGGCGGGATAGCTGATGCCGCCATTGTCGCTGAACACGCTCACGTTGACGCTGTAGCACGCCACCGGGGTGAGCACAGCCACCATGGCCAGCATGGCCAGCCAGTGCCACCAGCGGTCGAAGCGCACCGAATTGATCACATAATAGTAGACTCCTGCGCCCACCCACGCCAAGGCCGTGATCACCATGGCCACGGTGTCGTAGATGCCCAGGTTATACATGTTGTCGCTATAGCCGGGGGCGTTGTAAACGAGTTCAAGCAGCTGCACGCGCAGCAGCCAAAACAGCACCGTTACCACGATGCCGGCGACGAGATAGATAGTGTCTTTTTGCATATATATTTGTGCCTTTTAATTCTTCAGTTTCAATTCAATTTTAGTGTAGCTGTCCTGGCCCTTGGCAAACGCTGTGTAGATGCCCCGCATGAAACTCTCGAGTCCGAATGTGGTGGAGGCAAAGCCTGGCGCGGAGGGGTTGGTGTCGTCGGAGGCGGTTGCCAGTGTAATCCACTGCGGAAAGTCGTTGCGAATGGAGATAATCACATCGTCTTGCGGCGAGTCCATTTTGCCCGTGAGCGTGATTATGTGGGTCATACCGTCGAGATAGGCGCTGTTGTTGGCGCTGATGTCGGCCTGTTCAATGGGCCTGACGGCTATGTCGAAGCCGTTGAGCGACCGCACCGAAAAGTTGGAGGCGTTGGCAAAAAACGCAGCGTCCTTTTGCAGCACGCCCAAGTTTGCGGCCAGGCTGAAGCACAGCTTGCCGGTAGTGCGGTCGGGAGTGCAGCCTGTGAGCATGTGCGGGTCGTCGTGCGACACACGGAAGCGGCCGGCGTTACCCTTCCAGTCGGGTATCACCTTGAATGCCACAGGCGTTTCGCTTTGATTGAAGCGGTAGGAGTTGACCGCGGATGCAGGGTGAACCAATGCTGCATATGCCGAATCGGCAGCTATCTGGTCGAT
>CALBLR010000018.1 GCA_937896015.1 uncultured Prevotellaceae bacterium
GGATGTAGGAGAAGCTCAGCAGCAGTCCTATGCCAATGTTCATGCCCATGCCGCCGCGCACCTTGCGTGACGACAGCGACAGCCCGATTACCGTAAGGATAAAAGCCGCCGCCGTCATGGCGTAGCGCTTCTCATATTCGATTTCAAAGCTCTGGATGTTGGCCACACCGCGTGCTTTCTGCTTGTTGATGTATGACTTGAGCTGTGGCGAAGTGAGCATTTCCTCGTCGTTTTTTGAAATCAGGAAGTCTTTTGGCTCAAAATTGAGCATTGTGTCCATTTCGTTGCCTGTCACCATGCTCTCCTGCAACCCTTTGAAGTTGCGTATGCAGTAGTTGCGTATGCGCCACTTGCCCAAGGTGTCATATTTCACGTTTTCGGCCGTGAGCCGCGACTTAAGCGTGTTGCCGTCAAACTCTTCAAGCGACAGCCTGTAGCCCATCTTCATCGGGTTGTCGTAGCGCGACAGGTGAGCCATGACGCCCGGACGCACCTGCAACTGGATGTTTTCGCCATAGTCGATGCGCTTGTTTTTCACCCACTGGTTGGTGTAGTCGATGCGCTTCACATTGGCGGGGGGTATCACATAGAGAGCAAGCAGCAGTGTGCCGGCGGCTATGATCGAGGCACTGGCCATATACGGCACCAACAGCCGTTTAAAGCTGATGCCGCTCGACATCATGGCTATGATTTCGCTGTGGTCGGCGAGTTTGGAAGTGAAAAATATCACTGATATGAACACAAACAGAGGCGCAAACTGATTGGCAAAGTATGGCAGAAAGTTCAAAAAGTACTTAAACACCGTTTCCTTTACCGGCGCGGTGAGCATGGCGTCGATTTTCTCGTTGAAGTCAAACATCACCACTATGGCAAGCAGAAGCAGAATGGCAAAGAAAAACGTGCCCAGAAACTGCTTCATTATGTAGGCGTCGAAGTGCTTGATGAGCCTGCGCCGCACCTTTGGCTGGGCCGCTACGCCCGCAGGGACTTTTGCTTGCACCTTTGCCGCATGCCGAATGCGCAACCACTTGGCTTTCGCGCTCCTAAATTGCTTGCGCATTGCGCATAATATGTTTTTAATCAGTTTATTCACTGCTATGTGTTAAAGTCTTACCATAAGTTGCTGCACCATCTGCTCTTTCCACTGCTTGAAGTCGCCTTGCTGAATGTGCTTGCGGGCTTCGCCCACGAGCCACAAGTAGAACGCCAGGTTGTGGAGGCTGGCAATTTGCAGCGCCAAAATCTCTTGCGCGGCAAATAGGTGCCGCAAATATGCTTTGGTGTAGATGTGGTCGACAAACGAGGCCCCGTCAGCCTGAATCGGCGAGAAGTCGTCGGCCCACTTCTTGTTGCGCATGTTCATGGTGCCGTGCTGCGTGAACAGCATGCCGTTGCGCCCGTTTCGAGTGGGCATCACGCAGTCCATCATGTCCACACCGCGGTCGATGGCTTCAAGAATGTTGACAGGCGTGCCCACTCCCATCAGGTAGCGGGGCTTGTCGGCCGGCAGAATGTCGTTCACCACCTCTATCATCTCATACATCACCTCGGTGGGCTCTCCCACTGCAAGGCCGCCAATGGCGTTGCCCTCGGCCCCGAGGTCGGCTACAAACTTTGCGCTCTCTTGGCGCAGGTCCTTGTAGACGCAGCCCTGCACTATGGGGAAGAACGCTTGGCTGTGGCCATATTTAGGCTCAGTTTCGCAAAAGTGCTGCCAGCCGCGCTTCAGCCACCGCTCGGTGAGCGAGAGCGACTTGCGCGCATATCCATATTCGGCCGTGCCCGGAGGGCACTCGTCAAGGGCCATCATTATGTCGCTGCCAATGCTGCGTTGAATGTCGACCACCTTCTCGGGAGTGAACAGGTGCTTGGAGCCGTCGATGTGGCTGCGAAACGTCACACCCTCGTCGCGCAGCTTGCGGTTGGCTGCAAGCGAAAACACCTGAAAGCCTCCGCTGTCGGTGAGAATGGGCTTGTTCCAGCCATTGAACTTGTGCAGGCCGCCGGCGCGCTCAATTATGTCCATGCCCGGACGCAGATACAAGTGGTAGGTGTTGCCCAGAATAATCTGGGCCTTTACGTCGTGCTCCAAATCGGGCATCTGCACAGCCTTCACTGCCCCCACCGTGCCCACTGGCATGAATATGGGGGTTTCGATTGGGCCGTGGTCGGTGTTGATGAGGCCGGCGCGCGCGTTCGAGCCGCTGCTTGTAGCTATTACTTTAAAGTCCATTTTCAAATATTCAAGTTATATTCTGCAAAGTTAGCACAATCCGCCTCCTCAAGCAAATAAACCCACACAAAACCCGGCTTTTGAAAACATTTGAACCCGTTTAGACCCGTGCGGTGAAAAAACACAGTCTGCGAGAATTGTTTTTCATGAATAATCCTGTAATTTTGTGGCTATATTGATACATTGATTAACGCATGAAATTAAAAAAAGGAGTATACGAGACCCTGATTTCTAGCAGGGTGGCCAGCGACATACGCGAAACCGAGGCCGACAGTAACCGACGGTGTGAAACTTCGCCAATCGATGTGGCCGAATCGGCCAAACTGCTGGCGGGCTACTTGTCGGGCGTGGTGCGTAAGCGCCTTGAGGACAATTGCCTCACTGTGGAGCAAAAGGCGCAAATGGTGAATGATATTTTAAGGGGCCTCAGCGCCGACGGCGGCGAGCGCATAGTCGAAGAGCCACAACTGCTCACTGCCGTAATGTCGAGCCAGCGGGCCGCACAGCTCAAGGCCACCAAGCAGCATGTGGTTAGGCCTTTGTCGGGATTTCGTGTTAGCAATCTGTTCACCGGCGGGCAATCGGCCATGCCACTGGGTGCTGAAATTCTGCGTGATGTAGCCTCGGCCGACCGGATATATATAATAGTGTCGTTTTTGCGGCTGTCGGGAATACGCATGATTCTTGACGAGCTGCACCGGTTTTGCTCCGTCGACGGCCACTCGCTGCGCGTGATCACC
>CALBLR010000019.1 GCA_937896015.1 uncultured Prevotellaceae bacterium
GCCTCTGCCACTGGCAACGGCCAGGAGCAGTCGCAAAACTACTACCTCGTCGATGTGGCTGGCAACATCGAATTCCCCATTGTGGGCAAGCTGCATGTGGGCGGCCTCAGCAAGACGGCCATCGAAAACCTCATCGCCACACGCATCTATCCAAAATACCTCACCGAGCGCCCCGGGGTGGAGGTGCGCATGCGCAACTTCCACGTGTCGATTCTGGGCGAGGTGGCCTCGCCGGGTGTCATCACCACGCAAAACGAGAGCATGAGCATACTCGAGGCCATTGCCAAGGCCGGCGACCTCACCATTCAGGGCAAGCGCAACAATGTGATGGTGATCAGCACCCAGGCCGACGGCAGCCGCACGGTGCGCTATGTCAACCTCAACGACAAGAACCTCATAGTGTCGCCCGACTTCTATCTGCACCAGAACGACATAATCTACGTTGAGCCCAACGCCTCCAAGGCGCGCTCGTCGTGGGCTGTGCCGCCTGCGCTCACGCTCACCGTCAGCTCCATCGGCACCCTCATCTCAATAGCCACATTCATCATCACCCTCACCAAGTAGGCCGCGGTGGAGTAGGGCAGCATTGCGAAATAAGCCAGCCGGCACTCAGCAGCATCTGTCTGCTGTGCGCCGGCTGGCTCTCTTTTTATTGGCGTGCGTAGGTGTGTGTAGTGTGTGATTGGATTCGGCTCTTACTTGATTATTTTTTCGAGATTGCGTGTGTTTTCGCGAATTTCTTCCTCGGGCACCTCATAGTTGGCCAGGTCGTTGGCAAAATAGCGGTCGTAGGCCGTCATGTCAATCAGTCCGTGGCCCGACAGGTTGAACAGTATCACCTTGCTCTTGCCCTCCACCTTGGCCTTCTGCGCCTCGCGTATGGCGGCGGCGATGGCGTGCGACGACTCGGGGGCGGGGATTATGCCCTCGCTGCGGGCAAACATAGTGGCGGCCTTAAACGTCTCGAGCTGCGGAATATCTACCGCGTCCACCAGGCCGTCGTGCCTCAACTGGCTTATCACCGAGCCGGCGCCATGGTAGCGCAGGCCGCCGGCGTGGATGTTGGCCGGCTGGAAGTCGTGGCCAAGGGTATACATGGGAATCAGCGGCGTGTAGCCCGCCTCGTCGCCAAAGTCATACTGAAACACACCGCGCGTCAGTTTGGGGCACGACGACGGCTCGGCTGCAATGAAGTGCACGTTGCGCTCGCCGCTCAGGTTGTGGCGCAGGAAGGGGAATGCGATGCCCGAGAAGTTGCTGCCGCCGCCAAAGCAGGCAATCACCGTGTCGGGATATTCGCCTGC
>CALBLR010000020.1 GCA_937896015.1 uncultured Prevotellaceae bacterium
ATCTCCATCTGCTTTTCGGCCTCGAGGCCAATCACCGTCTGGTGCAGCGCCACGTGGTTGAGCACCGAGCCCAGCACATATTTGCAGTTAGGAGTGCTCATGGCCAGCTCCACCGCCTCGCTGATGGCTGTGCCCAGCGAACCCTGGCAGTTGGGGTGGTCGGTGATGATTTTGCGCCCGGCCTTGGTCGACATGCTGGGCGAGGCTATCACCTCGGCCCCGTAGGTCTGCATTATCGAGCGGCGGTAGGGCTTTTGCTCATATGATATCTTCACCATATACACTGCCAGCTCAAGGCCGAAGTGCTTGGCGGCCAGCGACAGCGCCGCGCCCCACTGGCCGGCTCCCGTCTCGGTGGTGATGTTGGTTACGCCCTCCTTTTTACAATAGTAGGCCTGCGCAATGGCCGAATTCAGCTTGTGCGAGCCCACGGGGCTCACGCTCTCGTTCTTGAAGTAGATGTGCGCGGGCGTGTCGAGCAGCTTCTCGAGGCCGCGGGCTCGCACCAGGGGCGTGGGACGCCAGATGCGGTACATTTCACGCACCTCATCGGGAATCTCTATCCAGCGGTCGGTGGTGTTAAGCTCTTGTTTTGCCGCCTCGTGTGAAAACAGCGGGCTCAAGTCGTCCTCGGTGAGGGGCTTGTGCGTGGCGGGGTTGATTAGCGGCAGTGGCTTCTGCTTCATGTCGGCCACCACGTTATACCATGCTTGCGGTATGTCTTTCTCGCTCAATAAAAACTTTTTCGTCTCCATTCGCCTTATGCTTTATTAATGAATAATATTTGTATATTTATTGTTTTATTTCGTTTGGATATGCAAATATACTGCATTATATTGATACAATCCAAATTTTTATGCTATTAAATGACAAATTTATTATTGCATGACAAAGTGTCAGTGTGACTGAATTGCCTCTGTGCGTGATGCTTATTTCTGTTAATCAGGAATTTATGTGCTGTTGTCATTTTTGGTGGCACGCGGTTTGCGTGAATTGGTGGATGAAAATTAGAATAAAAAACAAAAAATATATAGATTATGAACTTTGACAACTTTACAATCAAATCGCAGGAAATTGTGCAGAAGGCAGTGCAGCTGGCCCGCTCTGGCGGCAACCAGGCGCTGGAGCCTGTGCACCTGCTGAAGGCCATCATAGCCGAAGGCGACTCGGTGGTGAAGTTTATATTCCAGAAGCTCGACATCAGCCAGGCAATGGTTGAGCGCCCGCTGGAAGACGAGCTTGCCAAGTTGCCCAAGGTGAACGGTGGCGAGCCTTACTTGAGCAGCGACTCAAGCAAGGTGCTGGAGAGCGCTAACGACTATGCCACCAAAAACGGCGACCAGTATGTCACCGCCGAGGCACTGCTTATGGGAGTGTTCAAGAGCGGCGGCGCGGCTTCTACCATTCTGAAGAACGCTGGTGTCACCGAGCAGCTGCTGCTGCAGGCCATAGCCGAGCTGCGCAAGGGCAAGAAGGCCACCGGCCAGGAGGCCGAGGAGCAGTATAACGCCCTCAGCAAATATGCCATCAATCTGTGCGAGCGCGCCCGTCAGGGCAAGCTCGACCCCGTGATAGGCCGCGACGACGAGATTAGGCGCGTGCTGCAGATTCTTAGCCGCCGCACCAAGAACAACCCTATCCTTATAGGTGAGCCGGGTACCGGTAAGACGGCCATCGTCGAAGGCCTTGCCCAGCGCATAGTGCGCGGCGACGTGCCCGAGAACCTGAAAAACAAGCAGGTGTTCTCGCTCGACATGGGCGCGCTCATTGCCGGCGCCAAATATCAGGGTGAGTTTGAGGAGCGCCTGAAGGCTGTGATCAACGAAATTACGCAGGCCAACGGCGACATCATCCTCTTCATCGATGAGATCCACACTCTGGTGGGCGCCGGTAAGAGTGGCGGCGGCGCAATGGACGCAGCCAACATTCTGAAGCCGGCCCTTGCACGCGGCGACTTGCGCAGCATCGGAGCCACCACCCTCGACGAGTACCAGAAGTATTTCGAGAAGGACAAGGCTCTGGAGCGCCGCTTCCAGGTGGTGATGGTCGACGAACCCGACGAGGATAGCGCAATCGCCATTCTGCGTGGCCTTAAGGAGAAATATGAGAACCACCACAAGGTGCGTATCCGCGACGAGGCAATAATCGCAGCCGTGCAGCTCAGCGAGCGCTACATCAGCGACCGCTTCCTGCCCGACAAGGCCATCGACCTCGTGGATGAGGCTGCCGCCAAACTCAGAATCGAGATGGACTCGGTGCCGCAAGGCCTCGACGAGATCACGCGTAAAATCTCGCAGCTCGAAATTGAGCGCGAGGCCATTAAGCGCGATGGCGACGAGCAGCGCATCAAGCAGCTCGAGGAGCAGATTGCCAATCTCAAGGACCAGGAGCGCGACTACAGCGCCAAGTGGAAGGCCGAGAAGGAGCTGATCAACAAGATTCAGCAAAATAAAATCGACATCGAGCAACTCAACTTCGAGGCCGAGCGTGCCGAGCGCGAGAGCGACTACGCCCGTGTGGCCCAGATACGCTACTCGAGCATCAAGCAGAAGGAGGACGAAAACCGCGAAATCCAGCAGAAGCTCAACGCCATGCAGGGCGACAAGGCTCTGATTAAGGAGGAGGTGGACGCCGACGACATAGCCGATGTGGTGTCGCGCTGGACGGGAATACCGGTTACCAAGATGCTGCAGAGCGAAAAAGACAAACTGTTGCACCTCGAGGAGGAGCTGCACAAGCGTGTTGTGGGCCAGGACGAGGCCATCACCGCCATTGCCGACGCCGTGCGCCGCAGCCGTGCCGGCCTCAACGATCCGCGCCGACCCATTGGCTCGTTCATCTTCCTTGGCACCACTGGTGTGGGCAAGACCGAGCTGGCAAAGGCGTTGGCCGACTACCTCTTCAACGACGAGAACATGATGACCCGTATCGACATGAGCGAGTATCAGGAGAAGTTCTCGGTGTCGCGCCTCATCGGTCCGCCCCCGGGCTATGTTGGCTATGAAGAGGGTGGCCAGCTCACCGAGGCCGTGCGCCGCAAGCCTTACTCGGTGGTGCTGTTTGATGAAATCGAGAAGGCTCACCCCGATGTGTTCAACATCCTGCTGCAGGTGCTCGACGACGGCCGACTCACCGACAACAAGGGACGCACGGTGAACTTCAAGAACACCATCATCATCATGACCTCCAACCTGGGCAGCAACCTCATCCGCGAGCGCTTTGAGGGTCTCACCGACGCCAACCGCGAGAGCGTGATCAGTTCAACCCGCGCCGAGGTGTTCGAGATGCTTAAGAAGACCATCCGTCCGGAGTTTCTCAACCGTATCGATGAGATCATTATGTTCACTCCGCTCAACGAGGCTCAGATCAGGCAGATCGTGTCGCTGCAGCTGGACAGCGTCACCAAGATGCTTGCCAAGAACGGCATCACTCTGCAGTACACCGACGCCGCTGTGGGCCTGCTCGCCAGCGCCGGCTACGATCCCGAGTTTGGCGCACGCCCTGTGAAGCGTGCCATCCAGAACTTGGTGCTCAACCAGTTGTCGAAAGACATCATTGGCCAGCGCGTGAACCGCGACAAGCCCATTGTGGTCGATGCCAACGACGGCAGCATAGTGTTCCGCAACTAAAAAAAAGCATTGCGCGCCCGCACAGAGCACAGGCTTTGATTAACAATAGCTAAGCGGGGCCGACTCCCTGAATCATACAGGAGTCGGCCCCGCTTTTCTTTTGTCGTCGGGGTGTGCGCGTTCTTTACTTTAGAATTCGTAGTCCACGCAAGCGCGGTTTTCCTTGTGCCCCTTGAGCAGGCCTGCTGCCGCAAGGTGGGCAGGGTGGTTGGCATAGGTGGCCACATCGGCCATGGTGGGCACAATGGCGGTGAGCACCACATCCCACTGCTCGCTCGGGTTCTGGTTCAGGCCCACCTCAATGCTTTGCAGCACGTCGATGGCCGCGGGCAGCGCCTCAAGCGCAGCCTTGAATTTCTTGGCCACCTCAAGCCGCTCGGCATCGGTGCCAGTGAGTTTAAACATTACAATATGCTTTACCATAATTGCGCAATAGTTTTTTTTATTGGTTGTTATAAAGTTTATCCTTCATGGCGAGAATCTTCTCGTCGCTGATGTAGTCGTCATAGTCCATCATCTTGTCGATGATGCCGTTGGGTGTGAGCTCTATCTCGCGGTTGCACACCGTCTGTATAAACTCGTGGTCGTGCGAGGCCATCAGCACATTGCCCTTGAAGGCCTGCAGCGTGTTGTTGAACGCCTGGATCGACTCCAGGTCGAGGTGGTTGGTGGGAGTGTCCAGAATCAGCGTGTTGGCGTTCACCATCATCATCTTGGCAATCATGCAGCGCATCTTTTCGCCACCCGACAGCACAGAGGCCTTCTTTAGCACGTCTTCGCCGCTAAACAGCATCTTGCCAAGGAAGCCCTTGAGGTAAATCTCGCTGGTGTCGTTGCTGAACTGCGCCAGCCAGTCCACCAGATTGAGGTCGGTGTTGAAATACTGCGAGTTGTCCAGCGGCAGGTAGGCAGTGGTGATGGTCTGGCCCCACTCAAAGTGGCCGGCATCGGGCTTGCGCTTGCCGTTGATGATTTCAAACAGCGCCGTCATGGCACGCGGGTCGCGGCTCAGGAACACTATCTTGTCGCCCTTCTCCACATTGAAGTTGAGGTCTTGAAACAGAATCTCGCCGTCGACCGACGCCGTGAGTCCGTGCACCTCCAGAATCTTGTTGCCCGGCTCGCGCTCGGGAGTGAATATGATGCCCGGGTAGCGGCGCGACGACGGCTGTATCTCCTCCACGTTCAGCTTTTCCAGCATCTTCTTGCGGCTTGTGGTCTGCTTCGACTTGGCCACATTGGCGCTGAAGCGGCGAATGAATTCCAGCAGCTCCTTGCGCTTCTCCTCGGCGCGCTTGTTTTGCTGCTGCTGCTGGCGCAGGGCCAGTTGGCTCGACTGATACCAGAAGCTGTAGTTGCCGGCATATAGAGTGATCTTGTGGTAGTCGATGTCGAGTGTGTGGGTAGAAATCGCATCCAGGAAGTGGCGGTCGTGCGACACCACCAGCACCGTGTTTTCAAAGTTGGCCAGGTAGTTCTCGAGCCACGTCACGGTGTCAAGGTCAAGGTCGTTGGTGGGCTCATCCAGCAGCAGGTTGTCGGGGTTGCCAAACAGGGCCTTGGCCAGCAGCACGCGCACCTTGGCCTTGGCCGGCATGTCCTTCATCAGTGTCTGGTGGAACTCCTCCTTGATGCCCAGGCCGCTCAGCAGCGCCGCAGCGTCGCTTTCGGCATTCCATCCGTTCATCTCGGCAAATTTCTCTTCGAGCTCCGACGCGCGCACGCCGTCGGCCTCGCTGAAGTCGGGCTTGGCATAGATGGCATCCTTTTCCTTCATCACCTCCCATAGGGTGGTGTGGCCTTGCAGCACGGTGTCCATCACCGTGAACTCGTCGAAGGCAAAGTGGTCCTGGCTGAGCACGCTCATGCGCTCGCCAGGGCCCTGGGTCACAGTGCCGTGGGTTGGGGTGAGCTGGCCGCTGAGCATGCGCATCAGTGTACTCTTGCCCGCACCGTTGGCGCCTATTATGCCATAGCAGTTGCCGGGAGTGAACTTCAGGTTCACGTCCTGAAACAATACCTTCTTACCAAATTGGATTCCTAAATTGTTTGTGATTATCATACCCTCTATCTCTACAGCAGTGAAGCTGTTGTTGATTTGTTATATATATGTTATTATGTATATGTCTTTTGCAATTCAGACGCGCCCCGCCGCCATGCAAAGCGCAGCGGCGGGCGCAAAAAGCCATTCCACACTGCAAAGGTACGAATTTTACTCCAAATAGCGAAACCCACTTTGCATTCCCTGATGGTGGGGTGAAAAATTGGCGCCGCTCTCTATAAAATCGGAGAGCGGCGCCATTATAGCGTTGCTAATGCGATTGTGCTTTACTCAGCCACCACCTCAAAGGGGATCTCAACCGAAACCTCTTTGTGCAGCTTCACAGTGGCAGTGTATTTGCCCACTTCCTTCACTGTGCCGTTGATGCTGATGATCTTGCGGTCGATGTTGTGACCCAGCTTCTCAAGAGCCTCAGCGATTTGAATGTTGTTAACCGAGCCAAAGATAGTGCCAGTTGCGCTCACCTTTGCGCCAATGGTCAGCGACACATCCTTCAGCGACTCAGCCACTGCCTCGGCGTCGGCCTTGATTTTAGCAATCTTGTGAGCGCGCTGACGCAGGTCCTCTGCCAGCACCTTCAGTGCCGAAGGAGAAGCGATAACGGCTTTGCCTTGCGGAATCAGGTAGTTGCGGCCATAACCGCTCTTTACTTCCACCACGTCGTCCTTGTAACCAAGGTTGGTGACATCTTCTTTTAATATAATCTTCATAATAAAAGTACCTCCAAATTAAAAATTATTTCATCAAATCGGTTACGTAGGGCAGCAGTGCCAGGTGGCGTGCGCGCTTAACGGCTCTTGCCACTCTTCTCTGGAACTTCAGCGAAGTGCCGGTGATGCGGCGGGGGAGAATCTTGCCCTGCTCGTTGAGGAATTTCTTCAGGAATTCAGGATCCTTGTAGTCGATATACTTGATGCCGCTTTTCTTGAAACGGCAATATTTCTTCTTGTTGATGTCAAC
>CALBLR010000021.1 GCA_937896015.1 uncultured Prevotellaceae bacterium
ACATATATAACGAACAGTAAACAGCAATGCAAATTCAAGTAATAAAGTCAAAAATTCACCGTGTCACCGTCACCGGCGCCGACCTGAACTACATTGGAAGCATCACCATCGACCAGGACTTGATGGATGCTGCCGGCATAGTGGAGGGCGAGCGCGTGTATATCGTTGACAACAACAACGGCGAGCGGCTCGACACCTACGCCATTCCAGGCGAGCGCGGCTCGGGCGTGATATGCCTCAACGGCGCCGCCGCACGCAAGGTGCAGACGGGCGATGTGGTGATAATAATGACCTACGGCATAGTCACGGTGGAGGAAGCCCGCGCTTTCAAGCCCAAGGTGGTCTTCCCCGACACGCGCACCAACCGCCTGATTGACTGAGCAAGAGCAACACCGATTTTAGTAACGCCCGCATCCGGCAGCAGCGGGGAGGGCCAACACAATATATTACTTTACGACAATGTTTGACAATTTAAGCGAGAGACTTGAACGCTCGTTCAAAATCTTGAAAGGTGAGGGTAAAATCACCGAGATAAATGTGGCCGAGACACTGAAGGATGTGCGCCGCGCACTGGTTGAGGCCGACGTTAACTATAAAGTGGCTAAGACCTTCACCGACACGGTGAAGAAGAAGGCCCTCGGCCAGAACGTGCTCACGGCGGTCAAGCCGAGCCAGCTGATGGTGAAAATCGTGCACGACGAGCTGGCCCAGCTCATGGGTGGCGAGCAGGCGCCGTTCAACGTCGACGGTCATCCCGCCATTGTGCTCATGTCGGGTCTGCAAGGCTCCGGCAAGACCACATTCTCAGGCAAGCTGGCCCGCAAGTTCAAGCTGGAGAAGGGCAAGAAGCCACTGCTTGTGGCCTGCGACGTATACCGCCCCGCCGCCATCGAGCAGCTTAAGGTGCTCGCCGCGCAAATCGACGTGCCAGTCTACAGCGAGCCCGACAGCAAAAATCCTGTGGAGATTGCCAAGCACGCCATCGAGCAGGCCAAGCGCGACGGCCAGAACCTGGTGATTGTCGACACTGCCGGCCGTCTGGCCGTCGACGAGCAGATGATGCAGGAAATCAAGGCCATCAAGGATGCCATCAAGCCCAACGAAACTCTGTTTGTGGTCGACTCAATGACCGGCCAGGACGCCGTGAACACCGCCAAGGAGTTCAACGACCGCCTCGACTTCGACGGCGTGGTGCTCACCAAGCTCGACGGCGACACCCGCGGCGGTGCGGCCCTCTCGATACGCTCGGTGGTCGACAAGCCCATCAAGTGGGTGGGCACGGGCGAGAAGCTTGAGGCCATCGACCCCTTCCGCCCCGCCGGCATGGCCGACCGCATTCTGGGCATGGGCGACATCGTGTCGTTTGTCGACCGCATGCAGCAGCAATACGATGAGGAGGAGGCCAAAAAACTGCAGAAGAAGATTGCCAAAAACACCTTCGACTACAACGACTTCCTGGCGCAGATAGGCCAAATCAAGAAGATGGGTAACCTCAAGGACCTGGCTTCGATGATTCCCGGCGTGGGCAAGGCCATCAAGGACATCGACATCGACGACAACGCCTTCAAGAGCATTGAGGCCATAATCCAGTCGATGACGCCATATGAGCGCGAGCACCCCGAGGTGATGAACGGCAGCCGCCGCAAGCGCATAGCCAAGGGCAGCGGCACCGACATTCAGGAGGTGAACAGGCTGCTGAAGCAGTTCGACCAGACGCGCAAAATGATGCACACCGTGGCAACGATGAAAAATCCCCTCAAGGCAATGCGCGGCATGCGCCGCCGCTGAGCCTCAACGATAACGCGATGGGCGCCTCACTGCGGTGGGGCTGCCCATTGCTCTTTTTATGGCGCCAGGTGCGCGCCAATGCAGAGCAGAGGTGTGCCGGAGGCACACAGCTATCGATAGCCCCCCGACTTTCGAGCGAAGCGAGTTGTCGGGGGGGGGCAATTCCAGCCCCCAGCGCGTGCCGGAGGTATGCAGCCTTGCCTGTTAACTGCAGCAATGTTTTCTATTCACAATTAAATAAGAACTATTTTTTTACAGCGTTATGCAACTTATCGACGGAAAATCAACAGCGGCCCAAATCAAGCAGGAAATTGCGGCCGAAGTAGAGAAGATGGTGGCGGCCGGCCAAAAGCGTCCGCACCTGGCAGCGGTGCTCGTGGGCCACGACGGCGGCAGCGAGACCTATGTGGCCGCCAAGGTGAAGGCGTGTGAGGTGTGCGGCTTCAAGTCGAGCCTCATCCGCTTTGAAGACGACGTCACCGAGCAGCAGCTGCTCGACACCATCGCCCAGCTCAACGCCGATCCCGATGTGGACGGCTTCATAGTGCAGCTGCCGCTGCCCAAGCACATCGACGAGCAGAAGATTATCGAGGCCATCGACTACCGCAAGGACGTGGACGGCTTCCACCCCATCAATGTGGGCCGCCTGTCGATAGGGCTGCCGTGCTTCCGCTCGGCCACCCCGCAGGGCATTCTCACACTGCTCGAGCGCTATGGCGTGCCCACCCGCGGCAAGCACTGTGTGGTGATAGGCCGCAGCAACATTGTGGGCAAGCCGGTGGCCATGATGCTCATGCAGAAGGGCAACCCCGGCAACTGCACCGTCACCGTGTGCCACAGCGCCACCCAGAACCTTAAGGACATCACCCGTCAGGCCGACATCCTCATCGCAGCCATCGGCTCGCCCGAGTTTGTGAAGGAGGATATGGTGAAGGACGGTGTCACCATTATCGATGTGGGCACCACGCGTCTGCCGTCCACCGCCACCAAGAGCGGCTGGAAGCTGCACGGCGATGTCGACTTCGAGCATGTGGCTCCACACTGCGCCTTCATCACGCCTGTGCCCGGCGGCGTTGGCCCGATGACCATTGTGTCGCTCATGAAGAATACTCTGCTGGCTGCCCAGCACGCCATCTATAAGTAAGGGAGGAGCACTTGCCATGACCCAGTTGCTGTCGATATTGCTGCTGTCGCTGCTGTCGCTGCTCGACGCCAGCCAAACCACGGTCAGTCTCACCTTTGTGGGCGACGCCATGCAGCATGCTCCGCAAATCAAGGCCGCAGCCCAGTGCGGCAAGGCGCGCCATGCCGCATACGACTACAGCCAGTGCTTTGCCCACATCAGGCCCGACATTGAGCAGGCCGACTATGCCGTGGCCAACCTCGAGTGCCCGCTGGCCGGTGCCCCCTACACGGGCTACCCTGCCTTCAGCGCGCCCGATGCCTATGCCGCCGCCCTCAAGGCGGTGGGCTTCGACCTGCTGCTCACGGCCAACAACCACTGCCTTGACCGCCGCGACCGCGGACTGCGGCGCACGGTGGGCGCGCTCGACCGCCTCGGCATCAGCCACATCGGCACCTATGTCAGCTCGGCGCAGCGCCTGGCGAGGCTGCCGTTCATAGCCAATGTGGGCGGCATGCGCATTGCTTTTCTCGACTACACCTATGGCACCAACGGCATTCCCGTGCAGGGCAGCGTGGTGGTCGACTTCATCGACCGCGCACTCATCAGCGCCGACATCCAGGCCGCGCGTGCGGCTGGCGCCGAGGCCGTGTGCGTGAATCTGCACTGGGGCATTGAGTATCAGTTGTCGCCGGTGGCCAGCCAGCGCAGCCTGGCCGACTTCCTCGTTGACCAGGGTGTTGACCTTATCATAGGCGGCCACCCGCATGTGGTGGAGCCCATGGAGATGCGTTTCAGCCCGCGCTTTGGCAAAAATGTGCTGCTGGTCTACAGCCTTGGCAACTTCATATCCAACCAGACGGGCATCGACAGCCGCGGTGGCGCCATGGTCAAGGTGTGCTTGTCGCGCATCGACGGCCGCGTGGTGGTGCACAACGCGCGCTGCAAACTGTTTTTTGTGCAGAAGCCGCAGCGGGCGGGGCAGAACTATGTGCTCATTCCCGAAGACAAGCCGCAGCTGCTGCGCCCTGCCGACAGGGCCGAGTTCAGCTCGTTCATGTCGCGCACACGCTCGCTGGTGCTCAGCCACAATGTGATGGTTCCCGACGAGTGCGCAGGGCAGCAATGACTTTTTTTGTAATTGACGATGATTAGTTTCAACAACGCACGCAGCCTTGCGGTGGCACTTGTTGTGGCGCTGCTCGCAGCGCTGGGCGCCACCGCTCAGGAAATCGACTTCATCCGCACCGACCTGAACCACATCAGCATGAACGGCGACGACTGGAGCGGCTTGCGCCGCGCCATGCGGCAGGCCCGCCGCAGCGGCACCAAGGTGAGCGTTCTGCACATAGGCGACTCGCACATCCAGCCCGACATATTCCCCGGCCGTGTGCGCAGCCGCCTGCAGTATGCCTACGGCAACGGCGGACGCGGACTGCTGGTGCCGCTTGGAATGGCGGGTACCAACCAGCCGCACGACTATGTCTTGAAGTCGTCCACTCCCCACCGCCAGCGCTCGCGCCTGCTGATGCGCTCGTGGTCCACCGCCATGGGCTTCACGGGCATTTCGGTGCGCTTCGCCCAGAGCCACGCCTCGCTGGTGCTGCACACCAGCGGTGAGGGGCACGCCTTCAACAGCCTCACGCTGCTGCACTCGCGCGGCGCGGGCTACGACACCGCTGTGGTGGCAGCCGACTCCCTCGTGGGCCGCGCCACTTCGCCGTGGTCCACAACCTTTGCACTGCCCAGCCTCACCGACTCGCTGCAGCTGGCGGGCATACCCACGGGCTCCGACTTTTGGGGCGTGCTGGCCGACAACGACTCGCCCGGCATTGTGTACAGCACCATTGGCAACAATGGCGCCACCTATGCCATGTATCACAAAATCGACAGCTTCGCCCAGCAGACGGCCTTGCTACGTCCGCGGCTCATCATCATCTCGCTGGGCACCAACGAGGCCTTTGGCAGCCATGCCTATATGGCGCAGCAAATGCAGCGGCTCATATCCGACCTGCGCCAGGCTAATCCGCAGGCCAAGTTCTTGCTCACCACCCCCATGGAGTCGCAGCGCCGCAGCCGGCGAGGCTATGCCGTGAATCCGGCTGTGGCCACCGTGCGCGGCATTATCCTGGAGTTCGGCCGCGAGCACCACATTCCCGTGTGGGACCTCTACGCCGTGGCCGGAGGCGAGGGCGCATCGCGCAAGTGGCTCGAGTTGCAGCTGATGAACACGGGCGACCACCTGCACTTTTTCGAAAGCGGCTACGACCTGCAGGGCGTGCTGCTGGCCGATGCGCTGCTCGAGCAACTCTGAAAATTCAAGAAAATATTGAAAAAAGGCGCCACAGGGCGCCTTTTTTGTTGAAAAAGTTGTATCTTTACAAAATTCAATGAAATGATACACAATTTTTTATGATATTTTTATGAAGAAAGTTCTACTAACGGCATTGGCAGCGGCAAGTGTGCTGGCAGCCAGTGCAGTGCCGGCCAAGCGCGTGCCGCGCACTTTCACCCAGAGCGACGGCAGCCAAATCACCGTCACCCTCATGGGCGATGAGTTCAACCACAGCTATGTGACCGACGACGGCCTCACTGTGACCAAGACAGCCAATGGCGATTTCTACTACCGCACCGCCCAGGGAGTGAGCCGCGTGATGGCTCACAACAGTGGCGCGCGCTCGGCAAGTGAGAGCGCTTTTGTGGCTGCCGAGCGCGGCACAATGACGCTGGCCGCCCGCGCCGCCAAGGCCGATGCCCGCCGCAAGTCGGCCCGCCGCAAAGACGCCGCTTCGGCCACCGAGGTGCCGCAGACGGGCACCATCCATATCCCCGTGGTGCTGGTCAACTACAGTGACGTCAAGTTTAAGGACTCCGACCCCAAGGCGGTGTTCACCGCCCAGCTGAGCAAGGGCACCGCCAGCGCCCACCAGTATTTCATCGACCAGTCGCACGGCAAGCTCGACGCCCAGTTCGACGTGCTTGGTCCCGTCACCCTCGACCATTCGCGCAGCTACTATGGAGCCAACGATGACAACGGCGACGACGTGCGTGTGGGCACCATGGTGCGCGACGCGTTCGACAAGATTGCAGCCAGCGGAGTAGACCTCAAGCAGTATGACAACAACGGCGACAAGATGGTCGACGTGGCCATCGTGCTCTATGCCGGCGTGGGCGAGGCCTCGAGCAACGAAGACGACGCAATATGGCCCTGCCAGTGGGCTCTGTCGTCGAGCGACGCAGGCGCTGCATCACTCTACAATGGCATCAAGGTTGACCGCTTTGCCGTGTTCAACGAGCTTAACGGCGGCAACACGTCAAAAATCGACGGCATCGGCACATTCTGCCACGAGTTCTCGCACTGCCTCGGCCTGCCCGACTTCTACGATATTTACTACTCGTCGCCTTCAATATTCGGCATGGGCAGCTGGAGTCTTCTGGACTACGGCAGCTACAACAACGACGGCTACACCCCCTGCAACTACACCGCCTACGAGCGCGAGTTCATGGGCTGGGACACCATTCCCGAGCCGGCCAAGAACCACACCTACCTGCTTAAGGCCAACGGCACCGAGGGCGCCAACGCCTACAAGGTGGTCAACGATGCCAACCCCAATGAATACTACATTCTTGAAAACCGCCAGCAGCAGGGCTGGGACAAATATCTTGCGGCAAGCGGCATGATGGTGACCCACGTTGACTACAGTGCCAGCGCATGGAACAACAACACTGTGAACACAGTGCGCACCCACCAGCGCATGACCATAATCCCGGCCGACAACAAACTGACATCGGCCACCGAGAGCGGCGACCTCTTCCCATCGGGCGGAGCCACCGAGCTCACCGACGAGAGCGTGCCCTCGGCCAAGGTCTACACCGGCAACTTCATGGGCAAGCCCATCACTGGCATCACCGCGCAGGACGAGCAGGTGTCGTTCACTTTCATGAAGGAAGCTATCCAAAAGGAAACTCCCGTGCTTGAGCCTACCGACAGCACCAAGATTCAGTCCACTGCCTTCACCGCATCGTGGACCAGCGTGCCCAATGCCGAGAGCTACACCCTGTATGTGGGCAATGTGCTCACCGAACCCAAATACAAACTGCTGCTCACCGAGGGCTTCTCCAACAGCAAGTTCACCTCCGACAACGGCACCGAAATTTCATCTAAACTCGACACCTACATGGACAATGCCGGCTGGACGGGCTCTTACATCTACAATTGCGAGGGCAGCGCCAAGTTTGGCTCAAGCAAGAAGACTGGCAAGCTCACATCGCCCAAGCTAAGCCTCGGCGACGCCAACAAGGTGACGGTGGTGTTCAAGGCCAGTGCCTATGGCAGCGACACCGGCGTTAAGTTCACAGTGAGCGCAGGCAGCGACAGCAAGGAGTACACCCTCACCAGCGCCAAGGACACCTACACCGCAGTGCTCAGCGCCACGGGCAACGTCAACGTGACGTTTGCCAATGCCGCAGCCAAGAAGCGTGCCGAACTCAGCAGCGTGGCCATCTATTCGGGCGATGCC
>CALBLR010000022.1 GCA_937896015.1 uncultured Prevotellaceae bacterium
GGTGTATGTGGCGCCTCACGGAGTGCTCTCGATGAGCCTCGACATCGACGACCTGGTGGAGACTTCTACCAACCTCGCAAGCATCAAGATGAAGGACGGCAACAAGGTGGTGGTCACCACCTCGCAGCGCAGCGCTGTGGAAAGCCGCAAATACGACGCCGCACACCGCGTGGAGCAGGCCTTCAAGCTGGGCGGCGCTGAGGTGACCCACACCCAGGGCTACCAGGGCTGGGAGCCCAACCTCGACAACAAAATTCTCAAGACCGCCGTCGACGCTTGGGAGCGCCTCTATGGCGTTAAGCCCGTGGTCAACGCCATCCACGCAGGTCTGGAGTGCGGCCTCTTCCTCAAGGTGTGCCCGCACATGGACATGATTTCGTTCGGCCCCACTCTGCAAGGCGTCCACTCGCCCAAGGAACGCTGCCACATCCCTGCCGTGCAGAAGTTCTGGGACTTCATCGTGGAAATCCTTAAGACTGTTGCCAACGAGAAGTAACAGCACCATAAGCAAGCCAACATCATGCCCGCCCCGGCAATTGGGGCGCGGCTAATATCCATAGGTTGGGGCCAAACAAGCGCGCCGCATTGCGCCGGCTGCGCTTGCTTGGCCTCACCTTTTTTATTAAATGCCACACATTATGAAATACTACAGAGAATTGCAACGCATCTTGCCCGCCGGCCTCGCGCTGGTGGCCATAGCCGCCTTTGCCGGCAGCCAGCAGCCAGCCGACACCGCCAATGTTGAGAACGCCGCCACACAGAGGCTCGAGGCCAGCCACCACGACCTTACCGAAGACGACTTCCCCGACTCGGCGGCCGACCGCTATACGCGCCTCACCGAACTCGACTACCGCAAGGTGGCCGACGAGCTTGGCGTGGAGGTGGCTGCCATCAAGGCCCTGGCCAAGATCGAGGCAGGCAATGCCGGTTTTGTGGCCCCTGGCAAGCCCATCATCAACTTCGACCTCACTGTGTTTCGCCAGATGCTGCGCCGCAGCGGCATCTCGCTGGCCGAGGCGCGCCGCAAGGCACCGGTGGCTTTCGCCGGAGTCAACGTGCGCCGCTACGGCTCATATGGCGCGGCTCAGCACGCCCGCCTGCGCTCGGCCTCGGCAGTGAGCCGCGATGTGGCCTATAAGTCAACGTTCTGGGGCATGTTCCAAATTGGCGGCTTCAACTACCGCCAGTGCGACTGCTCGTCGGTGTTTGAGTTTGCCAAACTCATGAGTCAGAGCGAGGCCATGCAACTCGAACTGTTTGCCCGCTTCATCCGTGCCAACAACCTTGTGCGCTACGTCCGCGCCCGCAACTGGTATGCCTTTGCCAAGGCCTACAACGGCGGCCGCGTGGTCAAGGGCTACGCCGCCCGCATGGCCCGCGAATACGCTCGCTTCAAGCGATGACTCTGATAGCAAACCATGCATTAAAAACTATGAAACAAGACAATCGACGTGAGTTCATAAAGCGCCTGGCTGCCCTTGTGGCTGCTGGCATGGTGTCGCCGCAGTTGTTTTTCGGCGGTAAGGCCGAGGCGTCGGCAGCTCCCGGGCCTGCTGCCGGCGGCCGTTGCGGGTCTTCCTACGAGTGCTCGGGCGGGGGCGGCAAGTGCGGCTCGGCCTATGGCTGTGCCGGCTCGGGCCGCAGCTCGTCGGGAGGCGGCCGTTGCGGGTCTTCCT
>CALBLR010000023.1 GCA_937896015.1 uncultured Prevotellaceae bacterium
CCTTAAGTAAATTAAGTGAATTGGGCATTGTTCCTCATTCAGCCGGCCCTCTCATGGCGAAGGCGCGGAGATGACGCCCGCTTTTGGGCAACAAAAAAATCGCCAAGCGGCTTTGATGCTGCTTGGCGATTCATCGATTGTGGTCCCACTCGGGCTTGAACCAAGGACTCCCTGATTATGAGTCAGGTGCTCTAACCAACTGAGCTATAGGACCGCGCTTTCGCGTGCTTATTGGGCAAAAGCCCTAAAGCGTTGGCAAAGTTACGCCAAATGTTTTAATTAAGCAACATTCAGCGGCTATTTTCGTGCAAGTTCGGGAAAAATGCAATGTTTTTCATGCATTAATTCTTGCAGGGTTTGGGTGGCATGTGCGGCTCGTGCGCCGTTTTTGTGTGGCGTGATGGGGCTGTGTGCCATGCCGCACTGCCGCACGCTCTCAGACGACAAATGAGGCGAAATAAGGGCAAAAAAAGCGGCCTCGCCGTGAATGGCGAGGCCGCTTGAGATTAAGACCTTTATATAAATTGACTTATCGTCTCAGAATTAGCCGTTGTGCTTCTTCATGATCTTGATGAGGTCAACCACCTTGTGAGAGTAGCCAATCTCATTGTCATACCAAGAAACCACCTTCACGAACTTGTCGGTCAGATATACACCGGCGTCAGCGTCGAAGATAGAAGTGAGCGGGCAGCCGAGGAAGTCGCTCGAAACAACCTTGTCCTCAGTGTAGCCCAGAATGCCCTTCAGGTTAGTCTCGCTGGCAGTCTTCATTGCCTTGCAGATGTCTTCCTTAGTGGCAGCCTTCTTCAGGTTCACAGTCAGGTCAACTACCGATACATCGAGAGTGGGGACACGCATCGAGATACCAGTGAGCTTGCCGTTGAGCTCGGGGATAACTTTGCCCACAGCCTTGGCAGCGCCTGTAGAAGAGGGGATGATGTTGCCGCTGGCAGCACGGCCACCGCGCCAATCCTTCATCGAAGGACCGTCGACTGTGCGCTGTGTAGCGGTAGTAGAGTGAACTGTAGTCATAAGACCGTTCTCGATGCCGAATGCGTCGTTGAGAACCTTGGCGATAGGAGCCAAGCAGTTGGTGGTGCAAGATGCGTTAGACACGATTGTCTGGCCAGCGTACTTGTCAGTGTTCACGCCGCAAACAAACATGTCGGCCTGACGGCCATCCTCGCCCTTCTTAGAGGGAGCAGAGAGAACCACATATTTGGCACCTGCCTTGAGGTGCTTCTCAGCGAGGTCCATAGTGAGGAAGCGGCCAGTTGACTCAACAACATACTCGGCACCTACCTCGTCCCACTTCAGGTTGGCGGGATCCATCTCGGCAGTAACGCGGATCACGTTGCCGTTCACGATCAGCTGCTTCTTCTCGAGATCGTAGTCAACAGTGCCGTTGAAACGTCCGTGCATTGTGTCATACTTCAGCATGTAAGCCATGTAGTCAACAGGCAGCAGGTCGTTGATACCTACTACTACAACGTCGTCCTTGTTGGCGTCTTCAAGAGTTGAACGGAAAACGAAACGGCCGATACGTCCAAAGCCGTTAATACCGATTTTAATTTTACCCATAATATTAAATAAATTAATTGGTTAGAAAATTTTATTCTAATTATAATTATGTATCTTTGCGCAAGCTTTGGGGCAGCGTGTGCCGCCACCCAAAGTTTCCAACTGCAAAAGTAATATATTTTTCAGTATAAAGGAGAGTGCCGCAATAAAAAATTTGAGGAAATATTTCCCTAATTAATAAAGTTTAATAGTTGGTGCACTAATCTCCTAACAGCGAAAATTTTAAACATAAAACAGTGATATGAAAAATAGCGCATTTTTAAAGGATTTCAAGGAGTTTGCCATGAAGGGCAATGTGGTCGACATGG
>CALBLR010000024.1 GCA_937896015.1 uncultured Prevotellaceae bacterium
CGGTTTCGTCTTTTTTTCTTTCATTGGAAGTGGGGTAGGGCCTTATCCGTGCACAAACCACCTCACTATTTCGGCCAGTGAGTGCTTTTTGCCATATAGCAGAATGCCCGTGCGGTAGATGCGCCCCGACACCCACACCATGAGCGCGGCTGTGGCGTAGAGCAGAGCCAGACTTGTGAGCAGCTGCCATGCAGGCACGTCGTAGGGCAGGCGCACCATCATCACAATTGGCGATGTGAAGGGTATCATTGAGCACCACACGGCCATCGGGCCATTGGGCGTCTCGATGCACGCCATGCCGGCATACAGTGCCACCACAAGCAGCAGCATGATGGGTGTGAGGAACTGTGAGGCGTCGCTGGCCTGGTCGACCGACGAGCCGAATGCGCTGAATATGGAGGCGTACATCAGGTATCCGCCCACAAAGTAGGCCACGAAGCACAGCAGCAGCGGCAGGTAGTTGACGCTGAGCACGGCTTGCATGAGGCCGTGCAGCCCATCGGGCGCCGCTGTTGCCGCTGCGTCGTTGCCGCCAGCCAGCGCGCCAATGCCCAGCGCCGCGCCGGCCACGCTGCCTATCACGGCCAGCAACACCGTCCACACGGCAAACTGTGTGAGCCCGGCCAGCCCCACACCCACTATTTTGCCCATCATCAGCTCAAACGGTTTGCAGCTGCTCACCATCACCTCCACAATGCGGTTCGACTTCTCTTCGACCACGCTGTTCATCACCATGGCGCCATACGACAGCACAAACAGGTAGATGATAAGTGCAAACGCCATGCCTATCACCATGGCCACTTCGGTCGACGAGGCCGACTCGCTGCCGTCGTCACCCCACTTCACTTCCTGCACATTGATGTCGACGGTGGCGTCTTCCACCATTTTCTGCAGGTTGGGAATGTGGTAGGCGGCTATGCGGGCCGCGCTCAGCGTGTCGCTCAGCGCGCGTGCGATGTCGCTCTTCAGCGAGGCGCTTATGGTGTTGTCGCTATACACGCCCACGTTGAGTGTGCTGTCCACGTCGGGCGGAATCACCACAATGGCAGCTGTGCCGCCGCCCGACTTGTCGTGAAACTGCTTGGGGTTGACCTGCTGGCCGGCACCGGCGCTGAGCTGCACATACTTGAACTGGCTGCTGCTTTTCAGCGCCAGCCCGTAGCGGGCCGCGCTCTGGTCGATCACGGTCACCGTCTCCTGGTCGGCATTCTGCTCGTTGATGTAAGCCATGCCTATGGGCAGAGCTGCGCACAGCAGCAAAATCAGTGGACTTAAAAGTGTCATGGCCAAAAACGACTTGCTTGCCACGATGGCCATGTATTCGCGGCGCACTATTAGCATCAGTTTGCTCATTGCTGTGTGGTGTTGTTGAGTTGGTTCACGGTGTCAATGAAAATCTCGTTCATCGAGGGCAGCAGTTCGCTGAATCCCGTCAGGTGGTAGTGCTCGTTGAGCCAGGCCACGGCTTGGCGCAAGTCGGCGCCGCTGTTCAGGCGCAGCCTCACGCCTTCGCCTCCCGCGGCAGGCGGCTCAAGCTCAAACAGCTCGTGGCACGGCTGCACCGCCTCGCCCTCGGCCACAGTCACGGTGTAGAGGTGCTTCTTGTGTCGCTGCCTGATTTCCTTCACGCTGCCTTCAAGCACGGCCCGCGAGCGGTTGATTAGTGTGATGCGCTCGCATATTTCCTCCACCGAGCCCATGTTGTGGGTCGAAAACAGAATCGTGGCGCCCTCGCGCCCAAGGCGCAGAATCTCGCTCTTCAGCAGCTCGGCATTCACTGGGTCGAAGCCCGAGAACGGCTCGTCGAATATCAGCAGACAGGGGCGGTGAATCACGGTGGCAATGAACTGCACCTTTTGCTGCATGCCCTTCGACAGTGTCTCCACCTTTTTTCCAGCCCACTGCCCTATGCCCAGCCGCTCGAGCCATTGGGAGCACTCTCGGCGGGCGTCTTGGCGCGGCATGCCCTTGAGCCTGGCAAGATATTCGATGTGGTCGGCCACCTTCATTTTCTTATACAGGCCGCGTTCCTCGGGCAGGTAGCCAATGTTGCGCACATCGTCGGCCGTGAGGGGGTGGCCGTCGATGCACACAGTGCCGCTGTCGGGCCGCGTGATGGCGTTGAGGATGCGTATCAGCGTGGTCTTGCCTGCGCCGTTGGGGCCCAGCAGGCCGTATATGCAGCCTTGAGGCACGCTCAGGCTCACGTGGTCCAGGGCCAGATGCCCGTCGTATTGCTTCACCACCTCGGTGGCTTCGATGTAGTTGTGCTCGTTTTGCATAGAGGGTTGTGGTTGCGAAGTTACGTTAATGCGAATAAAAAATAAAGCCTTGAGTTGAAAAAAACAACCCAAGGCTTTTTGAAGTGGTGCCTCCAGGAGTCGAACCGGGGACACAAGGATTTTCAGTCCTTTGCTCTACCACCTGAGCTAAGGCACCATTTCTGATTTGCGATTGCAAAGGTAGCGCATTTTTGTGAAACTGCAAATTTTTACCCTCAAAAATTTACTGTATTAACAGTTGTTAAGAGTTTTTAGGCGTGTCACGTCCTCTGACGTAGCCCCATCCCGCCCCACAGAAAGTTTAAAGTTGAGAGCTTGAAGTTGAAAGAATAACAGATGAATTGTTGACTCGCAGCTGCTTATTGTGAGGTGTATCCGTGCCATATATGGGCAACGAACCGATTATGCATGCGCTTATAGAATATATGGGAACTTGGTGGTGGCATGCGACGGGCCGAAGGCCCAGCAAGCCCATAGCCCAGTGGAGCGCCCTGGGTGAAAAGTAAAATTGCTACTTTCTCAGTGCTCTCGGCATGCTACGCCCCTCAGCTTGGGTTGTTAGA
>CALBLR010000025.1 GCA_937896015.1 uncultured Prevotellaceae bacterium
TCCGAGCGGCATGCTGAATGCCGTGGGTCTGCAAAACAAGGGAGTGGACCACTTTATTGAGCACATATATCCGCGCATCAAGGACATCGACACACAGATAGTGGTGAACGTGTCGGGCTCACAGCCTGAGGACTACGCCGCCGTGTGCGCCAAACTCAACGGCCTCGACAAGGTGGCAGCAGTGGAGATCAACATATCGTGCCCCAACGTGAAGCAGGGCGGCATGACCTTCGGCACCACCACCAGCGGCGCACAAAGCGTGGTGGACGAGGCTCGCAAGGCCTACAACGGCACCATGATAGTGAAACTGACGCCCAACGTGACCGATGTGACCGAAATAGCGCGCGCAGTGGAAGATGCCGGCGCCGACGCCGTGTCGCTGACCAACACATTCATGGGCATGGCCATCGACGTGGAACGGATGAAGCCCTACCTGTCGACCATCACAGGCGGCCTTTCGGGCGCATGCATAAGGCCCATCGCGGTGCGCATGGTGTGGCAGGTGAGCCAGGCGGTGAAGATTCCAGTGATTGGCCTCGGAGGCATCATGAACGGCCGCGACGCGGTGGAATTCATGCTTGCGGGAGCCACTGCGGTGCAGATAGGCACGGCCAACTTCATCGACCCGCAGGTGACGGTGAAGGCCGTGGACTACATAGGCCACTACCTTGAGCGCCACGGCCTGCAAAGCGCACGCCAGCTGGTGGGCGCCATGCGGCAATAGTCGACGCCAACGCACACATTATTATAAGGGAAAATTAACAGCTGCCCGGCCTCTTCGGTGAGAAGATGGCCGGGCAGCCGTCGTTTTATATATCTCTATTATTACAGAAAAGCATGCGCGCAGCCGTTATGACTGCGGCGTGAATGTTTCGAAGCTGTTGTCGCTGTAAAACACCATTATGCTCACTATGCGGCGCCCATCGGCCGGAGGAGCGGCAGGTCGTGGCATCTGGCCTCCGCGGCGAGCCAAGTCTTGCAGTGCGGCACTGAGCGAGGTGGCCGGGGCGGCATCGCGCACAGGTGACGAGGCCTCGCCTTGAGTGACGTCGGCGGTCACTGGATCGGGGTCGGCGTCATCGAACATTATGGATTGCGTTGCTCGAGAATTAGGCTCCTCGATGGCCCCGTCGGCCCCGGCCTGAGCAGCGAAGTCTACGCCGGTTAACGGCGCGCCTCCGCCGTTGCCGGTGTTCGCATTTGGACCAATCATGTCACCATCGCCAAACATAAGCCACATGATGTTGAGGGTGGGATAGGCCTTATGTATCTTGGCCAAAATCTCATCGCTCACACGCCTGTTGCGGCCGTTAAGCAGCTGCGACAAGGTGGGGCGCGCTATGCCACAAGTGTCGGCAAAGAGCGAATTGGTGATTC
>CALBLR010000026.1 GCA_937896015.1 uncultured Prevotellaceae bacterium
TGACGCCTGTAACGTCTGACACCACATCGAGTTTATAGCAATACAGATAAAGCGCACCGGCATCCGACACGGCATGAAGGCCTATGAAGTAGTCGCCATCGGCATCTGGTGTGAAATGGCCCACCATGTCGATAGGAGAGCGATAGCCTCCATCTACACTTGTAGCAGGAATCACCGATGAAGTCATTGCATCGGGCGTGGAATTACGGCCCACCTTCACCTCGGCCTTCTCTGTATATGGGTCCATGGCGTTGGCAAACTCAGCCGTAATGGTGTATTTAACATTAGCCGTCATTCTAAGCGGAGGCGTTATCAGCCAATCGTCGGCCGCATTGGTGTTACTAAACGTGTATCTTGCACCACGGAAATCACTGCCCCAAGTCGAGCCATCTGAATTTGCATCGACTATAGTGTAGAGGCTCATGTCGCCATCACTGAACGTCTTGCTGTAGGGAACTTGAAGAGCCTCGCCAAGAACCACACTGTTGGTCTTGGCAGGAGCAGCCTTGTAGTCTCCAGCGGTTGCCACCACCTCGTAGTAATACGATCCCATGGCCGGCACGCTATGATTGTCGGCACACTCGGTGCCCTTTACCCCAGTGGCCACAGCCACAGAATCGGGATAGCGGATCACATCATAGGCCACCGCCGAGGCATCAAATTCAGCGCCATGGGCGCCAGTTGTCACAGCCTCCCATTTAATCAGCGCGCCGCCGTTGGCCCTGGCGGCTGAAGCTGTTGCCACGGCAGCAGGCACATCAGTTCCGAAATATCGCTTTGCCACATATTCAGGACCGCTACCCGCCTCATTCTTGGCGCGGACCGACACAGAGTGCTCTCCCCGCACCACGCTAAGGTCAACCGTCACGGCAGCGCCTGCGGCTGCTTTGCCTGCGGCGGCCACATGGCCGTCCACAAGCACTTCATAGCCTAAATCGCCCGAAATGGCAGTTCCCGCATAAGTGGCCGACGGCATAGTGAACGTAGCCTTTCCGCTGAGCGATGCGCCAGTGAAGTCAACCGCAAGACTTGTAGGAATATCGGGCACACCAGCTGCAAAGACTGGTGTTTTTGAAAACACACCCACAAACTCTTTGCCACCCGTTGCCCATACCGACACGCGCGTAGCCTTGCCAGTGGCCAAATCCACAGTGTAGATTCCACTCTGGCTGTCATCATCGTTGAACGCGCACCAATAAAACTGCTTAGTGCCATAGTCAAACGTGGCGTCTTGCAAATATTTGGGTTTGAAACCAGTCGGGCCTATTATTGTAATTGAGCCGTCGGCAGCACTGATTTTGCCGAAATTCCCCTCGTCGTTGACAAAATACATTGTGCCCGATGCATCACTTGCCAAAGCATTAAACGAGTGGTCGAGGAATGTTATCGTATCGCAATTGGCCGTAGTTGTGTTAAGCGTGCCGAAATAGAATTTCTCGCGTTCCTCGCTATAGAAGCTGCCGTAGATTTTCTTGTCGGCAGGATTGTAGGTGAGCGATGTGGCCACCGAGGAATGCGGGGCCTCTACTTGATTGGTCAGTTTCCATGTCACAGGGTCATATGAATTCAAGTAACAGGCATTAATGTTGCCATACTTGGTGGTATATTCAATTGCAAAATAGGCCGTATCGGCAAGGCACGCTCCACCATTGGCCTTTGTAACGCTTGAACTGACCTTAGACACCGTCGCACTGGGGACGACATCGGTCGAATAAATACCCGTGGGAGCAACTCCATTCAATGAAGCGTCATATATCAGGTTGCCATACAGCGTCACGCTGCTACCCGATGCATTTGTCCCGGCAAATGCCGACGGCCACAAAGCCGCCGCTGCAATTAATGTGTAAATTTTTTTCATTAAAATTGTTTATTTGTTACTATTATCTGCGTCTTTTCGCACTTTTTGTCGCTTAAATAATGCAAAGTTAATCATTTTTACATTAAAACGGCGATTTCAACAATCAAAATCTAAATCAGGATGGCGCGACACCTTTCATGCCCTATATCAACACATTGCTGCTATTATATTGGGTTAAATCACTGATTTGTGAGGCGTTTTACAATTTATTGTGTAATTTTGCACCCGTGCTTAATTGCACAAACATTTTTAAAATAAAATAATAACTGCTTACAATATAAGCTATTGTAAGCAGTTATTAGAGTACATACATAAAGCATTGACAGACTTTTGACGTGTCTTATCCGAAATCGCCAATTTCAACACTCACGACACACTACCCACTATGTCAATGGCGTCGGTGCTCGCGCCCCTTAAGAGGCGCGGGTTTCTCGGCTTGATTAGTGGGTTAAGGTGTTTGGCGATACCTGGATAGACGAATCAAAGTCACGTGGCCCGCGCTTTTTTAGTGCCCCAACTCCAAGCAGAGTGCGCCAGCATCAGGCATCAGGCCACACAGACAGCAAAAAACATATGTTCAACAGGTATGAATAAATGTGGCCTGGTACCATAACAACACTAATCGAGCACCCCGATGCAGACTCTCGTCCGCACCGGGGTGCCTTTAATTTATTTGCCCCCTCAAAGGGAACTATAATTCAGAGACCTTGTCAGCGAACCACCACTTTGGCCTTGACAGTGCCGCACACCACTATGTAGAGGCCAGAGGGCACTTGCACTGTGGTGCGCTCGCCCACCACAGCTGTGGTGATAAGCTGGCCGGCCACATTGCAGACAGCCGCCGGCTGGGCACTGAAGCCGGTGAACTCAATGCCTCCGGCCACTGCCTTGATGGCTGCACCGGCAGCAATGGCGCCGTTGACGCCCGTCGTCACCACCGACACGGGACCAGCGGCAAGCGACTCGCCGCGGTCGTAGACGGCCGACACACTGTAGTGGCTACCCGAAGCCATGGCGGCTGCATCGGCATCGGTGAATGCTGTGGTCTCGGCATCGGTCGAGCCCACAGCCTCGCCATCGCGATACACATTGTAGCCCTGCAGCTGCAAAGGCTTGCTTCCCTTCACAAAGGTGAAGTCGTCGAAGAGGATGGCAGCATCGCCAATCTTGGTCACATGGATTGCAAAGCGGGCAGCGTCCACGGGCAGCACAATGCTGTCGGCAGTCCAGTTCTTCGTCTTGATGGTGGCGGCGCGCAGCTCCACAAAGTCGGCGGGCTCGGTGCCGCCGGTGGAGTAGCACAGCGAGTAGTTGTTGTCGCTGTACACGTAGCCATACGATGAATATCCGGCCACAAAGAAGCGCACGGTCTGTCCGCCAGTCACCTCAGGAGAGATAATCCAGTCGTCGTTGGTGTCGCGGTAGCTGTAGGGGCCGGTCACAGCCAGCACGTTGGTGCCGGTGTGCGCGGTGTTGTAGGTGCCGTTGGCGGCCACCATGGCGGCCATTGTGGCCTTCTCGTTCTGGCCGTTCATGCCGCGCTTCTCCTTGCCGTCGGCGTCCACAAACTTCCAGTCGTTGGCAGCCTCGGTCGAGCCGGCAGTCCAGCTTTCAAAACTTTCGTTCACGTCCTCAGTCGAGCCCTCTGTTGAAATCTCGGGGCGGGTCCAAGTCACATTCACATCAGCGCCGTTGAGCGTTGCGCTCAGCTGCTGCGGCACAGGATAGTCGTTGGTGGCCACTACTGACGTGGCCTCAATGGTGTCGTTGCTGTGGTTCTCATCGGCGGCATAGGCCGCTGTGGCGGCAAAAGTCACAGTGTCGCCGGCAATGGCGGGAGTCACCTTGAAGGGCAGCTCAATCACAGCCAGCGAATCGGCGGCAAGCGCAGTGCGGCTCACAGCTGCCAGCTGCTTGCCGTTGAGGCTGAACGCCACGGTGTAGGCGTCGGCCGCCTTGGCGCCCTTGTTGTGCACGGTGGCCTTGAGACTCACGCTCTCGCCCACGTGCAGATTGGCCGGCACTTCGAGCGAAGCCACGGCAATGTCGTTGTCGAGGATGTCCTTGATGGTGATGTTGTCGATGCACACTGCGGCATAGCTGCCGGGAATGCCGGTGAACACCAGCTGGAAGTCGCAGTCGCGGGCCTCGGCGGGCACATAGTAGGAGTAGCGGTTCCAGCCCTTTGCGCCGCCATTGACGGCTATGGTGTCGCCAAATGCCTTGTCAACACCATTGACGCGCACACCGGGCACCACGGCGTTTTTATACGAGAGCGAGTTGTCTTGATACACATAGAAGTCGATGCGCGGGTTCTTGAGGCTCTTCACATTCAGCTTTGGCGAGGCAATCCAGCATGGCGAACCGCTTGAAGCCTGGTATTTGAGCATGCCGTTGTCGCCGTCTTGGGGCGAGCACGAGGGGGTGTAGTTGCTCGATGTGGGGCCCCACACCGAGTTGGCCTCTACCGTCCATGTGCGTGTGTTGTAGCTGTAGTTGGCAAACGATTCGCCCCATTCGCCCTGGTAGGCGTCGCCCACAAGCACCGAACCGCTGACGGCGGCGGCGCTGCTGCGCGTGAACGAGTAGGCCACCACGCTATATGACACGGCGTCTTGCCCTGTCTCGGGCAGCGGACAAGTGTCAACAAATGTGGTGTCGACCTGCTTGTCGGCAACAATCACCTTGGCAGTGCCATTGCGCTGCACGGTGTAGCGCACGTTTTGCGGAATGAATATGCCATCGGTGCTGGCCGTAGTCACGGGCTTCCAGCTAATGGCGATTTTACCGCCGGCCTGCTGCTCAACCTTAAGTCCAGTGGCGGCGTGGGGTGTGGCAAAGCGTGGCGAACAGTCGGCCACGGCTGCGGGACTCGAGCCGAGGCTGTTGACGGCCACAAACGAGTAGGCGGTGGCATCGGTGAGCGGGTCGCTGTCGGTGGCTGTGAACTCGCTGCCGGGCGCAAGGCCCTGCTTAGAGAAGACCACAGTGCTGTCGGCACGCACCACCTTCACATCCACTGTGCCGGTCAGTTCACTGCCCGAGAAGTCGAGGGCGGGAGCCTTGCCCGACAGTTTCACCACAAACTTGTCGACCTCCACGGTGGGTTCGGCACTTGCCTCGGTCACAGCTGCAGGAGCCTTGGCGGCCACACCGGCTGCAACGGTGAAGTTGTCGAAATACACCGTGCCCATGCCGGCCTCGCTGCAAATTTGCACGCCCAGCTTATAGCTGCCGGTGGCAGTGGGCGTGAAGCGGCCGCTCACCTTGGTCCATGTCGAGGCCGAAGCATCGATCACATCGGTGAAGTCGGTGTAGTTGCCGGCGGCATCCTGCGCCACCAGTTTGATTTTGTTGGCCTTCGAGTTGCCCTTGTACTCCACGCCCACAGCATACACCTTGCCGGCCTCAAGCGCAAGCGAGGGACTCAGCAGGTAGTCGTTGGCTGCATAGCTGGCGCTGCCAATGTACTGCGCGCCGCCACCCCAGTCCTTACCATAATACGATGTGTGGGTGAATGTGGGGGAGCCGTCCTCCACGTTCACCACCGTCATGTCGCCCAGGCTGCTTGCAAACCCCTGGTTGTAGGGGAGCGCGGTGCCTTGGGCCACGGCCGTGGCACTGCCCAGCAGCGCGGCAACGGCCATCAACGATAGTCCTTTGTTCATGTTGAATTAATATAATATTGATTGTAGAAATATTCCTTTTCTATTAAAAAACTCGCGGTGTGCATCCGCTTGACGGGGCGCACACCGCGAGAATAATGTTTATTGTTACTTCACCAGCACCTTGACGGCTGTGGCACCCACCTTAACAAGGTAGACGCCTCCAGGCACC
>CALBLR010000027.1 GCA_937896015.1 uncultured Prevotellaceae bacterium
TGGTGGCAACTCCCCGAGCAGCCCGCCGAGCTTGCGCGGCAGTGCTCCGCCCTTGGCATGCCCGCCGATTGCGAGGCCCGTGCCCTGAGCCGCCAGCGCGAACTGCTGGCCGAGCGGCTGCTGCTGCACCGCATCACCGGCCGCTACGCCCCGGTGGCGCACAATGCCGACCGCGCGCCGCGCATCGAGGGATTCGACGCCCATGTGAGCATAGCCCACAGCCGCCACTGGCTGTGCATAGCTGTGGGCAGCCGCCCGATTGGCATCGACATCGAGGGCCATGGCCGCCGTTTGGCCGCCGTGCGTCAGGGCTTTCTCAACGCCGCCGAGCAGCAGTGGATAAGCGAGGACGACGCCTTGCCGCTGCTGGTGGCATGGACGGCCAAGGAGGCCATGTTCAAGGCCATAGGCGTGCGCCAGGGCCTGCACTATCGCGACGACTTGCGCCTCTCCCACTTCACGCTGCCGCCTGGGCCTGATTTGCAACTGGCACACAGCGGCCACTGCCACGGCACCAGCTTCTACCTGCTTAGCAGCGTCACCCCACAGCTGGTGCTCACCATAGCCCAGGCCAAAACCGAAACGGAACAACATCAAAACAGCATACACAACACATGAACATCATCAACTCCACACTCTGCGCCGCCGCACTGGCGGCTGCGGCCACCGCGGTGGCTCCGCAGGCACAGGCCTGCACCAATCTGCTCGTGGGCAAGAAGGCAAGCGCCGACGGCAGCACCCTCATCACTTATGCGGCCGACTCCCACACCCTGTATGGCGACCTCAGCTATCTGCCGGCAGCCGACCATAAAAAAGGCGAGATGCGCGCCATTCGCGACTGGGACACCGGCATCATGCACGGCTACATACCCGAGGTGGAACACACCTACAAGGTGGTGGGCAACATCAACGAGCACCAGCTCACCATAGCCGAAAGCACCTGGGGCGGCCGTCCCGAACTGGCCGACACCACCAAAGGCGCCATCATGGACTACGGCAGCCTCATCACCGTCACGCTGCAGCGTGCCCGCACTGCCCGCGAGGCCATAGCCGTGATGACCGACCTTGTGGCACGCTATGGCTACAACAGCGAGGGCGAGTCGTTCTCAATTGGCGACCCCAACGAAATATGGGTGCTCGACATGATAGGCAAGGGTGGCAAGGAAAAGGGTGCCGTGTGGGTGGCAATGCGCATCCCCGACGACTGCATCTCGGCCCATGCCAACCAGACGCGCATCTTTAAGTTTCCGCTCAACGACAAGGCCAACTGCCTATATTCCAAAGATGTGATAAGCTTTGCCCGCAAAATGGGCTACTTCAAGGGGCGTGACGCCGACTTTGAGTTCTCGCGCGCCTACTCGCCAGCCGACTTCGGCACCCTGCGCGGCTGCGACGCCCGCGTGTGGAGCTACTTCAACCGCTTCAAGGCCGGCATGGACGCCTATCTGCCCTACATCGCCGGCAAAAAGGGTGCCGAGGTGATGCCCCTTTATGTGAAGCCCGACCGCAAGCTCACCGCGCGCGACCTGCAAAACATGATGCGCGACCACTACGAGGGCACTCCCTTCGACATGACAAAAGACCCCGGCGCCACCAACTGGTGGGGAGTGCCCTACCGCTACCGTCCCATGGAGTTCAAGGTCGACAGTGTCACCTACTGCCAGGAGCGTGCCATTGCCACTCAGCAAACTGGCTTCGTGTTTGTGTCGCAAATGCGCTCGTGGCTGCCCGACGAGGTGGGCGGCCTCATGTGGTTTGGCGTCGACGATGCCAACACCGCCGTGTTTGTGCCCATCTATTGCTCAATTACCGAAGTCCCAGCCAGCTATGCCGTGGGCAAGGGCGACCTCTACAACTTCGACTTCGACGCCGCCTTCTGGGTCAACAACGTGGTGGCCAATCAGGCCTATAACCGCTACTCACTCATGATTCCCGACATCCGCAAGGTGCAGGGCGCCCTTGAAGACGGCTTTGCCCAGCGCCAGCCTGAGATTGAGGCCCAGGCTGTGGCCCTGTGCAAAAGCAATCCGCAGAAGGCAGTGGAATATCTCACCAACTATTCGGTCAACACCGCCCAGCACGCCACACGCCGCTATCAGGAACTGGCCAAATACCTGTTTGTGAAATATCTCGACGGCAACGTTAAGCGCGAAAAAGACGGCAAGTTTGAGCGCAACGAGGCTGGCATGCCCGTGCAGCCGCAGTGGCCTGGCTACACTCAGGACTACTACAACACCGTGGTCAAGGGCTCGGGCGACCGCCTGAAGGTGGTAGAGCCTGAAAAGTGAAAAACGCCGCGTTGGCGTTAAACCTTGCCCCCCGTGCTTGCGTCTAACCCCCAAAACGAACAAAAAAACGCAAAGAGCAATGAAAATGTTTAGCAGACTCAAATATGCCGCCGTGGCGCTGGTGCTGGCCGCCGCCATGCTCATGCCTGGCCGCGCCCATGCCTTGAACTTTGCCAGCGAGCGGCTCGACTACCAGGTGGTGTATCACTGGGGACTGATTTGGAAGCACGCTGCCAACGCCACCCTCAGCATTAAGCGCAGCGGCACAGGCTACAACGCCATGCTCGTGGGCCGCACACGCTCGTGGGCCGACAAGGTGTATCCCGTGCGCGACACACTGAAGTGCGCCATGAACAGCGACCTCACACCGCGCACCTATAAGAAGCTCACTCATGAAAAGAGCTACTATGCCCGCGATGTGGTCAACTTCTCGTATAGCAACGGCACCACACGCGGCTCGTGTGTGCGCTACCGCCGCGACCGTGCCCCGCAGCGCGTCAGCCTTGTGGCGCGCGGACGCGCCTACGACATGCTCAGCGTGTTCTACATGTTGCGCAACCTCAACTTCGGCTCAATGACTACCGGCAAGACCTATAACACCACCATCTTCTCGGGCAAGCAGAAAGAGAACCTGCGCATACGCTACTGCGGAGTGCAGACCATAAAGATGCGTAACGGCACGCAGCACAAGGCCTACCACGTAACTTTCACCTTTACCCAGGACGGCGGACGAAAGTCGAGCGACGGCATCGACGCCTATCTGTCGATCGACGCCCGCCGCATTCCGCTGATGCTTGTGGGCAAGCTCCCCGTGGGCGAAGTCAAAGTGTATTACGCCGGCGCCTGACTGCCGCCAGCACTCAACTAACCAAAGGCCCGGCCGCCACATGCGGCCGGGCCTTTGGCATACAAATCATGTCACGTTGGCAATGGCATTATCCCGTTAGGGATAGCTACTGGAAAAAATCCAATCAGGGTGTGTTGGCTGGTGGTGAATGTGCCATGCAGCGACAAAAGCTGTGTGGACGTGGCATGCCACGTCTGCCACAAATTACTGAAAATTAGTCGACTGCGCGGTGGCCTTATGTAAATCAGAAGCAGCAGTGATGCCACAATTCATGCGGTTTTGCAGCAAGTGCAACAAATAAAACGCTTTTTCAGTTTTACCCCCGTGGCAGCGCCCGCGTGTCTCAGCTATAAAAAAGTGTGATGACAGTGACTTCTAATCAAGTCACTGCCATCACTTTCTCTTGCTATTCGGTATGTGGGTGTGGACTGTGCGCTAATAGGCAAGGCGAAGGCCTACATTGGATGTGCAGTAATCTGAATACTCGCCAGCTCGCACCGCGGTACGGCAGAAGACTGACATTGCACCCCAGTATCCGCTGCGCACCACACGTGAATTGCCCTCGGTGCACAACGGATTCGTTTGCGGCTTTAAGTTGTAGTCTCCGCGCAAGTCGGCACACCATTCTTTCACGTTGCCGGTCATGTCGTAGATGCCCAGTTCATTGGGGGGCTTAGTGCCCACTGGGTGCAGTTCCTTGCCGCTGTTGGCGTAATACCATGCCACCTCGTTTATGTCATTGCTTCCGCTGAACTTGTAGCCCTTCGACTTATTGCCGCCACGGGCTGCATACTCCCACTCGGCCTCGGTGGGGAAACGAAATTTCTTGCCAGTCAAAGCATTCAGTTTTTCGATAAACTTCTGGCATTGCCCCCAGCTCACATAATTCTTTGGCAGATTTTCACCCGCTTTGATTGGCATTTCGCCCATGCTGGTTAGGTAGTCGTTTGTGTCGGTCAGATCAGAGTTCGATTCTCCCATCACGGCATTCCACAAAGCCTGGGTCACCTCTGTCTTGCCGATGCAGTAGTCGCTGAGCGTGACGCGGTGAGCCGGAGCATAGAATTGGAATTTGGTGATAGGGTTATCGTCGGCAGGGTCGCCATCACGCTTTGGAAGCAAGCCCATAGTGAAAGTGCCGCCAGCCACATGCACCATTTCAAATGCCACGCCATTCACCACAATCGTGTCGTTGGGAAGCTGCGCTTTCTTGCTGCTCGTTACTGTTTTCACCTCTGTGCCATTAGCCGGCTTCGCCTTAGCGGTTTGCTTCGCCACATTTTTTGCTCGCGACTTCCGCGTTTGTGCCCCTGCGGCAGCCAGGCAAGCTACACAGGCCACGCATGAGAGCATCAATAAGATCCGTTTCGTTTTTCTGTAAATTTATTCTGTAAACTCGTTGGTTGAATTGAACATTAAAAAATATTTGTAATGATGAGTCTGCGTATATTGCTTGTGGATGGTGAATTGGTGAAAATTAAGCCATTGGCTGCAAACATCTCGCTCATGCACAACTTCATCGTAAAGGTTGGAAAAAAGCCCGACATATTCAAGAATTTAGCCGGAAAATCGTGAAACGCCCTTAAATGCGCAGTGAGTGCGCAGTGAGCAGCAATCTTTTTGCTATCGGCCTACGGGAATGTCGTATCCTGTGAGGCGGTAGCTCACGCGGAACGGGGTGGCCTGCTTGCGCGGCTTGGGGCCGGCGTAGTAGTAGAACAGCCGCTGCACGTCGAATGTGGCGATGCTCACCAGCTGCGACTGCCCGCTGCCGAGGCTCACGGGCACCGTCACCTGGCGCTCGTGCAGCATGTCGCCCTGCAAGGTGGTGTAGCGCAGCAGCAGGCGCACGGCACTGATGCGGTGCGGTGTGTGGTTGGTGATGAAAAACGACTCTTTGGCGTCGCTGGCCCGCTTGCTGTAGCCGCGTAGGGTCACGTCGGCCTGGCTGATGCCGGCCGCGCTGTCGGCCTCGGCGGCTGTGGCCATGCGCTCGAGTGGTGTGCGTGTGTCGCGCAGCTGCGATTGGGTGGTGCGCGTGCGGGCTGTGGCGGCCAGTGCAGTTGCTATTGCGGCCGCTATCATGATGCTGGTGGTGAATGGCAGGCGTTGCATGGCTGAAGTCTTTCTACAGATATATTATTTTGTTCGGGACCTGATTGCTGCCATTGGCCGCAGGATAGATTTTGCGGAAGCCTTCGGGCAGTGTCTCCTTCTCTTTTTCGGGCGTTATGCTCACCGAGCGGAACAGGCGCGGCAGGAAGCGCGCCAGATTCACGCGCACCTTCACGCGCCACTTGGGCGGGTCGAAGGTAAGCGTTGTGGCGTCGGTGCTGAGCGTGGCCACGCACTCCATGGGGTGGAGCAGGGTGGTGCGGTCGCGCTGGGTGTAGAGCCACAGGCGGTATTTGTCGTCCACCGCGCTGGCCTCCACATAGCCTATCACTGTGCCTGGCAGCAGATAGGTGTCGCGGCTTTCGAGCATTATCAGGCGGTAGGCCATCTGGTGGTCGGCTGGGCTGCACTTTTCAATGGCCAGTGTCATTTGCTCGGCTGGGTAGTGCCAGATGCCTTCCAGCGGCTGCAGGTCGCTCTCGCCGAGGCGCGTGCGCATCGAGTCTTCATCGATGCCGGGCAGCACCACCGACTTTTCGGGCAGTGTCACGGCCTGGGCCGTGGTCATTGCCAAGGCCGCCATTAGTGTTGTTGTGATTGCTGTGTGGCTCATGTCGCTGGGTGTCAGTTGGTGGCAAACCGGTAGGTGAGGCCGAGGCTCAGAATCTCTTTCAGCTGCCAGTAGCGCCAGTCGTCGTCGCGCGCACGCGACTTGTCATAGCGCAGGTGCACGTAGAGCCGCGTCTGCAGGTGGCGGGTGATGTAGAAGTCGAAGGTGTTTTCGAAGTCGCCTTGCACATACTCGTAGTTGGTGAATGCATACAGGCGCGACGTCCAGCCTATGCTGGCGTTGAAGCGCCACACAAATTTGCATTCCAGGTTCGAACCCACGTTGTGCTTGGTGTGGTGTCCGGCGTCGATGCCAAATGAGGTGGGCTTGAGGTCGGTGATGTTGCGGCAAATCTTCAAGTTGTACGATGCCGGCGCCACCGACAGCGACACCGAGCGGTCTCTGTTAGGGTCGTTGTAGTTATACGTCATACCCAGGCCCACATTCACTTCGCCTGGCGACAGAAATGCAGCCGACATGGTGTGGCTGTTGGCCTTGTAGTTGTTGAAAAACTGCGTCTTGAATTGCAGCGTGGCCGAGTAATACCAGTTTTTAATGGCCTTGTAGCCGAATTTGGAGTTGAACTGGAAGTTATCTTCGTTTAGGCTGTAGTTGCGCAAGGTGTCGCTGTGGGCCGTCATCACACCCACTTTGTATCGCATTGTGTTGCTAAACAATATGTTGGGGTGTAAATTCTGGTTCAGGTTGAACTGCCATTCGATGTCGCCCAGCACGTTCACATTGTTTTCTCCGCCCTGATACCAGTTGCTGCTGATGTAGGCCTGCGTGAAGTGCAGCGAGCTGGTGAGCGTGTGCAGCCAGTTGCGCCGGCGCAGCTGGCGGCGGTCCACCGGCCGTTCGGGCTTTGCTTCGGTGGGCACGAAGGGGTCAACTGTGAGTTTGTTGCGCGATGGGTCGGCCTCCACCACATATTCCTTGGGCGGCTCG
>CALBLR010000028.1 GCA_937896015.1 uncultured Prevotellaceae bacterium
CACTCTTCACCCGGTAGAGGTCGGGGATGGTGAATGCCCTCTTCTGCTGGGCACCCGCCGGCAGAGCCAGCGCACACGCCGCGGCTGCTGCCACAATAAAGTTTCTGTCCATATTCTTCACTTGTTTATTGTTGTCTTTGTCACTTGCTGCTCAAGGCTTGGGTGATGGCTTTCACTATGAGGGGTGCCATCACGTTGTAGCCTGCCTCTGTGGGGTGCACGCCGTCGGTGGTCATGGCGGGGTTGAGGCTGCGCTCGCTGCCGCTCACCAAGTGGCTGTAGTAGTCCACGTAGCCGCACCCCATGCTCTCGGCAAGGGCCTTGATGCGATTGTTGAGGCTGGCAATCTTAGGCGCGGCGTCGGTGATGGCCGGGCGCCACGAGAAGTGCGACGCCGGCAGCACCGAGGTGAGTATCACCTTGATGCCGTGCAGCCGGGCCAGCTCGGCCATAGTGGCAATGTTGGCCACGGTGCGGTCTTCACTGTAGCGGTTGGTGTTTTCGGCCACATCGTTGGTGCCGGCGTTGATCACCACCACGGCGGGGTTGAGGTCGATCACATCTTGCCTGAAGCGCACCAGAAACTGGTAGGACGTCTGACCGCAGATGCCGCGGCACACATAGTCGGGGTGCTCGTTCCAAAAGCGCGGATAGTTGCGCTTCCACAGCTCGGTGATGGAGTTGCCTATGAACACCACGCGCCGGCCGCTGTTGCAGGCGCGGCGCACACTGTCGTTGGCAGCGGCATACTTCTCGATTTTTGCCCAGTCCTTGGGGGCTTTGGCCGGCTTGGCGGCCTGCTGTGCCGAGCAGGTGAGCGAAGATCCAAGCATCATGACTGCTGAGGCGCAGGCCACAAGCCACATTTTGGTATTGTGTAGCATATTACTATTGTTTATTGTCACTGCAAAGGTAGAGCAAAAACGGCTAAAGCCCATACCTTTACGGTGAAAAAAGGCAGCAGCGTGCATTCACGCTGCTGCCTTTTATATGATTTTGCTACGCCTCGTGTTTTAGCATGAGGCATGCTGTGTGCATTTGCGGTTAGCGCTTGATTACCTTGGCTGCGGTACCGTCGGTGTAGCGCACCACATACACGCCGCCGCGCTCCATGCTGCTGAGTTTGACGCCCTGCAGGTTGTAGATTTCCTTGATTTCGCGGGCATTGGTGCTGACCTCATTCACGCCGGTAACGCCGGTGATGTTGACGGTGTACACCTTTTTGCTGCTCAAGTCGGCTGCATAGCTTGTGATGGTGGCCACATAGCTCTTGCGGTCGCCGGCACTCACTTCCTGCACATCGACATTGGCTATTTGGCCGCGGCCGAATGTGGCGAAGTCGCTTGCTGCCACCTCGCCCTGTGCGGTGAGGTTGTAGGTCTCCACGCTCTTGTTCCAGCCGTCGAGCTTGGCGCCGCGGAACTTGATGGAGTCGAGCTCGCTGTTATACACCAGCTTGATGTCGTCGACATAGAGCGAGTCGGTGCCGCCGCCCTTGCCGGGAGTTGCGTTGGTCGAGAATGTAACCAGAATGGCTTTGGGGTCAACCTTGCTGTCGACGTAGTTGAAGGGC
>CALBLR010000029.1 GCA_937896015.1 uncultured Prevotellaceae bacterium
GAGACTGTAGACTACGTGGTGGGCGTGATGAACAAGGGCGTGAACACGGCCAGTGGCTACAAGGTGCAAGTGAAGGACGCCTCTGGGCGCGTGCTTGCCGAGGCCGACGGCCCGCAGCTTGCCTCAATGGCTACCGCCAGCGTCAAACTCAGCTACGTGCCTAAGACGGTGGGCACCACCACCGTGGAGGGCTATGTGCAGTATGGCGCCGACGATGACAACTCCAACAACACCACGGCCCAGACCCAGCAGCGCGTGCTGCCCGAGGGCAGCCACTACGTGAGCATCGCAGCCAGCGAGCCGAGCAACCTCTATGTGCTGCCCACTTCGTTCCTTAGCTCAGAAGCCATCTCTGAAACCGTATATCCCGCCTCGCGCATCGGCGTGGGCGCTGGTTGCAACCTCGAACTGCTCTCATTCCCCTACACCAAGTGCTCGCGCACCTATGAGGCCGTTCCTGTTCAAGTGTGGGTTGGCGAGGCTGATGCCGACAATCTCACTGCCGGCGTGATTCCCGCCAGCTCGCTCACCAAGTTCTTCGACGGCAAGGTTAACATCAGTGCCGGCGACACCGAGCTGACTGTGCCGGCTGCCACACCCTACAGCTATAAGGGCGGCAACCTGGTGGTGATGTTCTACAAAAAGGCTCCCGGCACCGATGCTGGCGACGTCACATTCCGCGGCACATTTGGCAACAACGGTGATGCAAAGTGCTCGGTGTTTGACTCGAAGTACGACGACACCCACTTCGACCCCAATGCGTCATTCGGCTACAGCGCCGGCACCATGATGGCCGATGTCAACCTGATTCTCGTGCCCGGCACCACCGCCGTTGATGACGTTGAGGCTTCGGCAGCCAAGGTGAGTGTGGCAAGTGGTGCGGTCACCATCAGCGGCAACGCCGGTGCAGGCTATGCCGTGTATGGCGTTGATGGCCGTGAGGTGGCCGCCGGCGCCGGCAATGCCACTATCGCTCTGCCCGCAGGCGTGTATGTGGTTAAGGCCGGAGCCAAAGCCGTAAAAGTGCTTGTGAAGTAACTTCCCGACACAAATTCTGTAAACCCATCATAAGCGCGCCGCGCAGCTGCAAAGATAGCTGCGCGGCGCGCCCGTTTTTTCCTCTCGTTAATATGCATAAGATCAAAATTGTCTGTCATGTAAAATCGACTTTACAAAAACAGGTCCATTTTGTAAAGTCGATTTTACATGGTGCCGTTTTTCGATGCAAAAAACAGCTCAATGATAACATCTCCATGTCATTATGAAGAGACATACTTTGTGTCGACCGACATCGCATCATAAGTCTTTGAATCTCGGAAAATAGTTAACACTATTTATGTTGGCTTTGTAATAACTTGATTGTAAGTCTTTTGTAAACGATGATTTCTAATGGCCGCCATTAGAAATCATCGTTTTATAAACAACCAATTCTCAGTATATTACAGACCTGACCACAGATTAAGTCACTTCTAATGACCGATTTGGATTTATTGTCAATATATTCTTCAAAATCCCTCTTGCTGTTTTTCCAGCAAACAAACTCTGCTTTATATAGGAGTCAACGGCTATCTTGCAAAAAAAAGTGAAATAAAATGGGTAAATGCGGCTACTCCGCGCTGCGGCCTTGAGGCGCGGCGCGGAGTAGTGTGTGTCGTTAAGTGTGTGTCGTTGCTTTAAATGAATCGCCAGGTGATGATGCCAATGCCCTCTGTGGTGCGGCTCTTTTTCACCGAGAACGCCGACTTCATTGATTCCTGCTCGCAGCTGCGGCGCACCTCGGGGTGGGCGTAGGCCTGTCCGCTGCCTCCCACTGCGTGGGCTTCAATCACCTTGCCGCGCGCATTGACGCGCACCCTCACCTGCACGGTGCCTTCCCAACGGCTGTGCGGGCGGCCCCACGAGGCCACGGTGTAGCCGTCGAGGCCGATGAGCAGGTTGAACAGCGTCGCGCGGTCGCGCACGCGGATGTTC
>CALBLR010000030.1 GCA_937896015.1 uncultured Prevotellaceae bacterium
CTTTGTGTGTGGAAATTAACGACAACAGAGACAACCGGATACAATTCCTTTGAGTGCGTGGTAATTAACGACAACAGAGACAACCGGAGACAATTTTTGTGCGTGGCGAATGGGCCAAACTGCGCAAAGACTGTATGGCATGCCGAGAGCGTTGAAAAAGTGGTAATCCCGGCGAGTTGGCCGGAGGGGAATACTCTCAATGAGGTGTGCCGAAGGCACGCTCCTTCGACTGCAAACAGTGGAGCGTACCTTCTGCACGCGCTGTGTGGGTGTGATGTTTCAGCGCTCTCGGCATACCGCGTCCCTACACTAATTAGCTGAAAAATAAGCGTGTAATCGTCCCAAATGCCTCAAATAAAAGTTACTTTTTTAGTCTACACCTAACGGGATAATTCCATTGCTGATGCTGCGTTGTCACAAATGTTCATTCATTTTCATTCATTTTGGAGGTTGGACGTGATGTTAGGTGAGCTGGGCGTTGGCGGTGTGGAGGAAAATGGTTAACTTAGCACTACGAATTGACGATTTAGTGTTTTTCTTAAAACTGATTCAGCAATATGATGAAATTAAGACCTGTGCTGGCTGTGGCCCTGGCGGCGCTTACGGCAGTCAACTGCTTCGGCTGGGGCAAGAAAGGGCATGACGTTACAGCCCGCATTGCCGAGTGCCACCTTACGGCCAAGACCATGCAGCGCGTTACGGCAGCGCTCGATGGAATGTCGATGGTGTATTGGGCCAACTGGCTCGATGACGCCAGCAACAACATTGACGGCTACAAGCACACCAAGACGTGGCACTACAAAAATGTGGATGAGGGGCAGACTTATGAGTCGATGCCGCTTAATGAAAAAGGCGATGTGGTGCGTGCCATCAATGAGCAGACTGAGCGTCTGCGCTCGGGCAAGCTGAGCCACGATGAGGAGGCTTTGGCTCTGAAGATGCTCATCCACTTTGTGGGCGACATGCACCAGCCAATGCATCTTGGGCACCTCTCCGACTTGGGCGGCAACACCACAAAGGTGTATTACTTCGGGCGCGAAACCAACCTGCACTCGGTGTGGGACAACGATCTGCCAGAGGCCGTGCACAAGTGGAGCTACACCGAGTGGCAGCAGCAAATCGACCGCCTCTCCGATGAAGAGTGCAGCCGCATAGCCGCTGGCACGCCCGACGACTGGGCGCGGCAGACATTGCAGCTCTCCCGCCGCGTGTATGCCATGACCCCTGCCGGCACGCGCATCAGCTACGCCTATTTGGTGGATGCGCGCGAAATAGTTGAGCGTCAGCTTGAGGCCGGCGGACTGCGTCTGGCCTGGCTGCTCAACAGCATTTACGACAAGTGATGGGCTTTTTTCCACAGCATTTCCCCAAATGTGGTGGAAGGAAAAAATATTGCGGTGGCCGTATATCATTGGCCGCCGCTTGTGCGTTATATAGTGACGGGCATCTGTGGCCCGGCGAGATTTTTTTTGAACTTAAGACATTATACAAGATATGAAGGTATTGAAGTTTGGCGGCACTTCGGTGGGCACACCCCAGAGCCTGCGCAATGTGAAGATGGTGGTGGAGGGCCAGTCGGAGCCTGCCATAGTGGTGGTGTCGGCCTTG
>CALBLR010000031.1 GCA_937896015.1 uncultured Prevotellaceae bacterium
CAATGGTGTGGTGGTGATCACCACCAAGCGGGGCAGCTCGCAGAGCAGCCGCCCCGTGATTACGCTGAGCACAAGCATCAGCGCCGAGAGCGTCAGCCGCAAGTTCAGCCGCCAGAGCGTGTATTCGCAGGGCAACAGCTTTGTGGCCAATGCCGACGGCACTGTGACTGGCTACGACCCCACCGCATCGCAAACGTGGGGCCCTAAGATTGCCGACCTCTCGAAGGACACCCGCTATGGCTTTGGCGGCACAAGCACCCCAGCCGGCACTGGCGAGGCCGGCCAGTACTACAACCCCAAGTATGCCCTTGCTGGCCAGAGTGGCTGGCAAACGCCGCAGACGTTTGACAACGTGGGCGACTATTTCCAAAATGCCTACACCGAGAACACCAACTTCGGCATCAGCCAGAAGAAAGACAACCTGAGCTACTCGTTTGGCTTGAGCAACTCCCACCAGAAGGGCATCATGCCCTCTACCGGCATGACCCGATGGGGCGCGAGAGGACTCGTGGACTTGCAGATAAGCAAGGAGTGGAAAACCGGGTTCAGCGCCAACTACAGCAGCACAAAGATTAATGCGGCCCCCGGCGGCAACTCGGGCATCATGAATGTGGTGTATTCGGCCCCCGCCGAGTATAACCTCAAGGGCACGCCATCGTCGGTGCCGGGCAAGCCGCAAAATGTGATTTTGTTCCGCACCGCCTCGTTCCGCAACCCCTACTGGTTTGCCGACAATGATGAGTATCTGCGCCACACCAACCGCACCTTTGGCAACGCCTATCTGGAATATCACCCCAGCTGGGCCAATGGCGACAACTACAGCCTCTACTTCCGCGAGCAGGCCGGCATCGACGCCTACACCAGCGACAACGACGACGTGGCCGAAACCTACAACGACGCCTACACAGGCCGACGCATGCAGGCCGGCTCGGTTGAGAACTATGGCGTGAGTGACAACACGTTCAACAACCTGTTTACCGTCAACTTCAACGCCAACTGGAACGACCGCCTTTGGGACTTGAGCGTGCTGCTGGGCAACGAGGTGAACCACACCAATGAGCGCTATTGGGACTACAGGGGCACCAACCTCAACTACTATGGCTTCCCCACTATGAGCAACACCACCAGCCAAAGCGGCGAGGAGTATAGGTGCAAGAGCCGCACAGTGGGCTTCTTTGGCCAGGCCACTGTGGCGTGGAACAGCGAGCTGTTTCTCACCGTGACCGGCCGCCAGGACTATGTGTCGACCATGCCTCACGGCAACCGCGGCTTCTTCTATCCCTCGGTGTCGCTGGGCTGGGTGTTCACCGAGCTGCCTGCCCTCAAGGGCAGCCGCGTGCTCAACTACGGCAAGCTGCGCGCTTCGTGGGCTCAGGTGGGCCAGGCGGGTCACTACTACGACAATTACTACTACGTGCCCTCATACGAAGGCGGCTTCTACACCTACACACCCGCAAGCTTCCCCATGGGCGGTGTTTCGGCACTGGTGCCCTACTATGTGCTCTATGACAAAGACCTCAAGCCCCAGAACACGAGCAACGTGGAGGCGGGTGTCGACCTCAGCCTGTTTAACAACCGCTTGCGAGTGGAGTACACGCTGAGCTATCAGAACATCACCGACCAGATATTCAACGTGCCCGTGTCGGGCTCAAGCGGCTACCAGTATCTGCTCACTAACGCCGGCAAGATGACCACTTGGTCGCACGAGCTTTCGCTCAACGCGTCGATACTGCAAAACAAGGACTACTCGCTTGACTTTGGCGTGAACTTCACCCGCGTGTGGAACTATGTGAACTCGCTCGCCGACGGCGTGGAGTCGATTATGCTGGGCGGCTTTGTGGAGCCGCAGGTGCGCGCCGAGGCCGGCAGCACCTATCCCATCATCTACGGCAATGCATTCAAGCGCGACGAGCAGGGACGACTGCTGCTGGCCAACGGTCTGCCGCAGGCCACCAGCACCAGCCAAAAGCTGGGCAACTGCTCGCCCGACTTCACTATGGGCTTCAACTTGGGCGGACGCTACAAGCGCGTGTCGGTGTCATCGACTTGGGACTTGAGCGTGGGCGGCAAGATGTATAACGGCACACTGCTCACCCTCAACTACTTCGGAGCAACCAAGGCATCGCTCCCCTACCACGAGGGCACCATGGTGGCCGAAGGCATCGACGAGGCAACCGGAAAGGTAAACACTGTGGAGGTGAGCCGCCAAGCCTATTGGCAAGCCTACCACGATGTGACGGAGGCCGGCATCTACGACCGCAGCT
>CALBLR010000032.1 GCA_937896015.1 uncultured Prevotellaceae bacterium
CCACAGCCTCATGCCATCCGTCACCCCCCTTCTTCACGCTCTCAAGGTCGGTTTGCGGCTCAAACTTGTTCTCCACCTGCCACTGGCGCCTAACCTCGTCGATGCCCGACCAGTAGCCCACTGCCAGGCCGGCCAGATAGGCTGCGCCCAGGGCTGTGGTCTCGGTCACGCGCGGACGGAACACGGGCACATTCAGAATGTCGCTCTGGAACTGCATCATCAGGTTGTTGCGCGAGGCGCCGCCGTCCACCTTAAGCTCGGTGATGGGAATCTCGGCATCGCGGCGCATGCAGTCCACAATGTCGTAGGTCTGCAGGGCAATGCCCTCGAGTGCGGCGCGCGCAATGTGTGCGGCGGTGGTGCCGCGGCTGATGCCCGTAATCGAGCCGCGTGCATAGGGGTCCCAGTAGGGTGCTGCAAGGCCGGTCAGGGCCGGCACGAAATACACGCCGCCCGTGTCGGGCACAGTGTTGGCCAGAGCCTCAATCTCGCTGCTCGACTTAATCACGCCGAGGCCGTCGCGCAGCCATTGCACCACCGAACCTCCAACGAATATCGAGCCCTCAAGGGCATAGTTCACCTTGTCGCCAATCTTCCATGCGATGGTGGTGAGCAGGTTGTTTTTCGACACAATCGGCTTCTCGCCGGTGTTCATCAGCAGGAAGCATCCGGTGCCATAGGTGTTCTTGATGGCGCCCGGCTCCACGCACATTTGGCCGAAGAGGGCGGCCTGCTGGTCGCCTGCGATGCCGGCAATGGGCACCTCGTGGGCAAAGATTGTGGTCTTGGTGTGGCCATACACTTCGCTGCTCGATTTCACCTCGGGCATCATCGAGCGCGGAATGCCGAAGAAGTTCAGCAACTCGTCGTCCCAGTCAAGGGTGTGGATGTTGAACAGCATCGTGCGGCTGGCGTTGGTCACATCGGTCACATGCACCTCGCCGCGGGTGAGACGCCACACCAGCCACGAGTCCACTGTGCCGAAGCGCAGCTTGCCCTTGTCGGCGCGCTCGCGAGCCCCCGGAACGTTGTCGAGTATCCACTTGATTTTGGTGCCGCTGAAGTAGGCGTCGATAATCAGACCTGTCTTTTCACGTATTTTTTCGGTCATTCCCTCGGCCTTCAGCTTGTCGCAGTATTCGCCTGTGCGGCGGTCCTGCCACACGATGGCGTTGTAGATGGGCTCCTCGGTCTCCACATCCCACACAATGGTGGTTTCGCGCTGGTTGGTGATGCCGATGCCGGCAATGTCCTT
>CALBLR010000033.1 GCA_937896015.1 uncultured Prevotellaceae bacterium
CGGCACGGCGCGAGGCTGCATTCTGATACACCACCACCCCACTCGCATCGCACACCGTGGCCGAGAAGTCGACGTTGCCCAGATAGTCAAACTCCATCATTCTCACCTTATTATCAGTTTCACGGGATGGGTGGAATTGGCGGCGGTGAACACATACAGGCCCATGGGCAGGCTTATGCGGTCGTCGCTGCACAGCCGCTCGATGCCCTTCATCAGCACTCCGCTGGGCGAGTAGATGCGCACGCCCACCAGCGGCTCGCCGCACTTCACTATAACGCCTTCCTGCGTGGCGATGAACGCCACGGGGCGGTCGGCCTCTACGCCGCTCACGCCGCTGGCGTCAACGGTCACCACATTGCTCTCGGCCGAGGTGTAGCCAAGGCGCGAGGCGGCCACCGAATAGGTGTGGGTCTGGCCGGGACGGCGGTCGTTGAAGCGATACGATGTCTCGTCGGTGTTCACCTGGTCGCGGCTCACCACATTGCCGCTCTGGTCATAGATGGTGCGCGTCACCACATAGTAGTCGATGGTGTCGGGACTTGCAGTCCATGTGGCCACAAAACTTGAGTCGGTCACCTCCTGCGCCGGCAGCGCGGTGACGCTGCTAAGCGATGGCACCGGCAGGCAGCGCGCCTCCAGCTCCACGCCCACGCTGCCCACCAGGCCGCCGTCGCTGAGCAGCAGCTTGGCCTTGTGCGAGCCTGTGGCCGTGGGGGTGTAGGTGATGGTGAGCGGGTAGCCGTCGGCAGTCATGGCCGCCGAACGGTCGACCGACGACACTGGGATTGAAAACATGCGGTAGTCCGAGCGGTAGAGTTGCAGGCTTAGGCTGTTGGTTAGGCTCATGCCCTTCACATACAGCACCATGCTGGCACTGCGGCCAATGGCCACGTCGCCGAAGTTGAGCACCGTGCCCTGCGTGGGCGTGATGAGCTCTGGATCGCCGCCTGGAGTGTCGCCGCCGTCGGTGTTAAACACCTGCCCGGCCTTGTCGCCCCAGATGTATTCAATCAGCTCGGGGTTGTCGATAAAGGGGTTGCGGTTGTTCTGCACGCGATACACAGCATCGTTGCGGTCCTTCTCCTTGTCGCTCACGGGGTCTTGGCGCGCCCACTTCAGCAGCAGGTTCACGGCCCACTGGTTAAGGGTGCGCCAGTCGCTGTTATTCACCATGTAGGTGTATTTCCACTTGTAGTCCTGATAGCAGGTGGCCATGTAGAAGTAGGTGCGGGCGAAGTCGCCCTTGTAGCGGTCGTCGGGTTCAAACACCGTGCCTGCGCCGCCGCCCTGCCCGGTAACTGGCGTGCCGATGAGGCTGACGCCGTTGTTGAACGAAGCCTGCTGCACCTCGCCCAGCGGCCAGTTGCTCTTGGCCATGTTGGCCGGGCCGTCGGAGGGGTAAAGGTGGTTGAGGTCGGTGTAGGCGTCGACCTGCGTGCCGCCCCACCAACTCTTGGGGAACGAATGCTCCTTGTTCATGCCGCCCACAGGGCTTGTGCCGCGGAAGCGGTAGTTGTTGTCGCTATACATGTCCCACACGCGGCCGTGGTCGTCGGGATAGCAGTCGGTGCTGGGAAAGTAGTCCCACAGACTGTTGTAGTTGAGCACCGTGTGCTTAGCCGTGAGCTCATGCACGGCGTTTTTCAGTGCCTGACCGCTCTTGCCGTTGAGCGAGGCATAGTACCCCGCCGGCACGGCGGCCCATGCGGCGGCCACCGCCACCGCAAGCAGCGCAAAGGCTGCCACTCGTCTTGCAGTTGTATTCATATCGCGTTAAGATAGTTAGCTTATTGTGAGTAATTTTACAAAATTAGACAAAAAACCTCTATTCTGCAACCGCACACCAGCACTCGCACAATTTTCTGTCCTTGGGTCATGAAGAACATCGCAGAAAACGGAAATAGATTTTCAGCACCGCAGTTTTTAAAAATTTTAAACGGCCTGCAGTGTTTTTCGGGCCATGTAGGAGAAATTTAACGGAGTGTTAATTATTATTCCGTGGCAAATCGTTATATTTGCAGCGCATGGTGGTGTGCGCAGTTGCCAATGCGGCTGCCGCCGGCGTGCAGCAGGCTTGTTCAGAGGAACAAGGCCGCAAGTGTGGCTGCGCTAAACTATGGGGAAAGGCGCAACCGCCACCTTGAAAAAGGAAAAGTTTTTTTTAGATTAAATTATCTTTACTATGGCTAAATCGTTAAAAATTCGTGACTTAACCTTACGCGACGGACAGCAATCATCGTTTGCCACACGCATGACACAGCAGCAAATAGACCGATGCCTTCCCTACTACAAAGATGCGGGATTCTATGCAATGGAAGTGTGGGGCGGAGCGGTTCCCGACTCGGTGATGCGCTATCTGGGCGAAAATCCATGGACACGACTTGAAAGCATACACAAGGCCATTGGCAGCGTGTCGAAGCTCACCGCTTTGTCGCGCGGCCGCAACCTGTTTGGCTATTCACCCTACACCGACGAGATTATCGACGGCTTCAGCCGCAACGCAATTGAGAGCGGCCTGGGCATTATGCGCATTTTCGACGCGCTCAACGACGTGGACAATGTGAAGTCGACTGTGAAATATGTGAAGCAGTATGGCGGCATTGCCGACTGCGCGGTGTGCTACACCGTCGACCCAAAATACCCCAAGCTGTCGCTGCTCGACAGGCTCAAGGGAAAGAAAAATCCCGCGCCGGTGTTCACCGACGAGTATTTCCTCGACAAGGCGCAGCAAATGGCCGCGCTTGGCTGCGACATGATCACGATCAAGGACATGTCGGGCCTGATTCCGCCGCGGCGCGTGAGCGCGCTGGTGAAGCTGTTTAAGCAGCACATAAATTTGCCGCTTGACTTCCACACCCACTGCACACCGGGCTACGGTCTGGCATCGGTGTTTGCCGCCATTGTGGCTGGCGTCGACATTGTGGACACCAACTGCTGGTGGTTTGGCGGCGGCACAGGCGCCCCGACACTGGAGCTGGTGTATGTGTTCTGCAAGAAGCTGGGCATTGACCTGGGCGTGAACATGGAGGCCGTGGCAAAAATCAATGTGGAGCTGCGCTCGATTCGCAAAGAGCTTGAGATGTCGGTGTTTGGCAAGGAGAAACCCGAGCCCAAGCCGTTCAACCCGCTCACCGACGAGCTGCCGGCCAGCGTTGAAGGCCTCTTCGACACTGCCGTGGAGGCCGCCAAGAGCGACGACTTCGACACGCTGCTCAGCGCAAGCCAGCAGATAGAGGCCTATTTCGGCTTCCCGGCACCAAACGAGAATGTGAAGAAGGCGGAGATTCCGGGCGGCATGTATAGCAACATGGTGGCCCAGCTCAAGCAGCTCGGCGCAGAGGAGATATTGCCGCGCGCCATGGAGCTGATTCCGCCTGTGCGCCTGGCTGCCGGACTGCCGCCGCTGGTGACCCCGACGTCGCAAATTGTGGGCGCCCAGGCCGTGAACTGCGCCATCGACGAGCGCGCCGGCCGCGAGCCGTACACCAACAAGAGCTCGCAGTTTGTGGGTCTTGTGAAGGGAGAGTACGGCCACACGCCTGTGGAGATCGACCCTGACTTCCGCATGAAGATATGCGGAGTGCGCGAGGAGACTCCCTACGACACATCAAAATATAAGATGCAGCCCAACCCCACCCTGCCCGAGGCTGGCGGCGTGAAGCTTGCCGCCAACGAGAAGGAGGTGCTGCTGCTCGAGCTGTTCCCCATGGTGGCAAAGACCTTCCTCAAAAACGAGAAAGTGAAAGAATATGCGGCAACGAACGGCGGGCAGGCTGCCGCACAGGCCACAGCCACCCAGACAGCCAAGCAGGCCGTCACGGGCTACACCGTCGACTCGCCGCTGCCAGGACGAGTGACCGCAATAAATGTGAAGGTGGGCGACCGCGTGAAGAAGGGCGACACCGTGGCCTCGCTCGAGGCCATGAAGATGGAAAACAGCATTGAGGCCGACTGCGACGGATATGTGCGCCAGGTGCTGGTGGCCGAGGGCGACTCGGTGCTGGCCGGAGCACACATCATCGAAATCGTTGACTCCAAGCCCGAGCCGCAAGCGCAGCCTAAGCCAGCGGCTACTGCAACTGCGCCCCAGGCCGCACCGGCGGCCAAGCTGCCCGTCACGGGCTACACCGTCGACTCGCCGCTGCCAGGACGCGTGGTGTCGGTTCTCGTAAAGCCCGGCGACAAGGTGGCAAGCGGTGAAACGGTGGTCACCCTCGAGGCCATGAAGATGGAAAACGCCATCACAAGCGACTACGCCGGCGTGGTGCGCCAAGTGCTGGTGGCCGAGGGCGACGCTGTGTTGGCCGACACGCCGCTCATCGAAATCGAGCAGTAACATAACAAATCCACAATACTCCAAAAGGACTTTGCCGTGAATGGCAAAGCCCTTTTTTATGCTCCCACGCCCCTATGCCTTAAGAGCGATGACTGGCCACACAAATAGTTAAACAGTAGAGTATTACGTGCATAGATGCGACATACCGAGAGCACTTAAAAAGTAGCAGTTCCAATGGAATATGAATGTGCCGAAGGCACATGTCTATCGATAGCCCCCGACTTTCGAGCACAAGCGAATGCGCAGTGCGAGTTGTCGGGGGTAGGCGTTACACCCCACATCGCGTGCCGAAGGTACGCTCCACAGTTTGCTGTCAAAGGAGCGTACCTTCGGCACGCATTTTTTTGGTGCGGATTTTTTTCCCCCCCCGACAAGGCGCGCAATTCAGCGCGCCAAAGTCGGGGGCTATCGAGAGCAGTGTGCCTTCGGCACACCTCATTGAGAGCATTTTATCTCTAAGGGGATAATGCCTCGCTATCGTCACCCCCCCCACAAAAATTGTCTCCCATTGCCTCTATTGTCGTTAAAAAAGCGGCGGCTACTTAGTCCGCGTGAATTTCAGCTCCTGGGCGTGCGGCAGGGGCAGCGAGATGCTGCTCACTGTGGTCGGCAGCGCGGGCAGCACCATGTAGGCGCGTCCGCGGCACACCACGTGATAGGTGTTGATGGGCGAGCTGTCGGTGCCCAGGCCCAGCATGTAGCGCCGCCGCATCTCTTGGGCGTCGAGGCCGCTGGCGGTGGTGATGCGCGCGCCTATGCGCATGGTGGTGGTGTAGCGGGGGCTGCTGAGCGGCACCACGGCGAAGTCCTCGTCGGGAAACTCATACACGGTGCCGGCCACGGCAGGCATGTTGCTGCGCAGCTGCGCCATGGGCCTGCCGCCCTCCAGCATGCGGCCGCTGCGGTAGCGGTGCAGCACGTTGGGCGGCAGAAACTGCACGTTGCTTTTGTGAAAATAGTAGCAGTAGTAGGTGTTGTAGATGTAGTAGTTGGACGAATAGTAGCACACGGGCATCAGAAAGCGGTTTTGCTCGCGAAACACGCTGGCCTCTATCACCGCCTGTGCCGGCGCGGCGGCAATCTGCGCCTTCACGTTGCGGTCGTAGGCGCGGAACCGCCACAGCACGCCCACTGCCCGGGCTGCCGGCCACACACTTGCGGCTGCCAGTGCGGCCGTGGCCCACAGCTGCCACCGCCTGTGGCCCTCCACGGCGCGCCACGCCACTGCGGCAATGCCGATAAACGACGCCATGGCGTAGAATGTGAACGCACGCGAGCGGTTCACACCGAGCAGCAGCATCCACAGCAGCGAGCCGGCAAACACGCACCACACGTCGCTGCCCACCGCGCCGCGCAGGCGCGCCGTGAAGCGCAGCCTAAGCAGGCTGGCCGCCGCCCACATAATGAGCAGAGCCGGAAACACATAGAGCGCGCTGCGTCCGCCGGTGATGTAGAGCCGCTGCAGCACAGTCTGCACCAGACCCATGCCGCCCACTATGGTGCCGCCGTCGTCGAGCCGCTCCCATGCCCCGGGCGAGGCCACAATCACCGCTATGCCGGCCAAATATCCTGCCATTGCCACCACCGCAGCGCGAGTCAGACGGCTGCGGTCGAGTGCCAGCCACAGTGCCATGCCGGTGAAGAAGCCAAACGAGGTGGCCTCGTTCATGTTTCCGGCCACAGCCGAGGCAACGAACAGCACCGCGCACCGTGCCGCACTGAGGCGGCTGTGCATGTTGCGCCTAAGCCACCACCACAGGGCCAGCGTGGCGGTGGCGGCCCACATATAGTTCACGCTGCCCGTGAGCCACATCATGGTTTCGCCAGGGTTGGGAAACGACAGCATCACAAAGGCAAACGTTAGGGCCACAATCACCGCTGGTCTGCGTCCGCAGGTGCTGAGGCCGGCCGTGAGGTGCAGCATTAGGGCAAACACGGCGGCGTTGCACACGTCGAAGGCCGCCTTGCCCAGCAGACCGCAAAACAGCTGCGCCAGGAAGTTGGCAAAGCGGCCGTTGGTGGTGACGAAGTGGCTGGCATGCGAGCGGATGACGTCGGCCAGCGAGGTCATGGGCATGCCGCCCGAGTTGTCGATGAAGGTGTAGATTATGTCGTCGTCCTTGAGCGTGGTCAGGGCCGACATCAGGGCAAACACTGCCGTGGCGGCGGCAATGGCCGTCCAGTAGGCGGTGTGGCGTGGTGCTGTTTTGTTCATTTTGCTTATTAGGGGTTGTGGTTGGGTGCTGCAAAGTTAGGGCAAACGCCTCTAAAAAGCAAAGGCACGCGGGAGCATTGCTGCGCTCCCGTGTGCCTTTGGTGAGTGATGTATGCCGTTGGCGCTTTAGCGCGTCACGGCCGCCTTTTTCACTATCTGCTGTCCGCCTGGCAGGCTCACCTTGACTGCATACACGCCTGTGCCAAGGTCGCTGAGGCTGATGCTGCTCTGGCCGGCCACGCTGGCCAGTTGCACTCCGCCCATGGTGTATATGGCGCAGCTGGTGTATGGGCCGCTGATGTCCACGCGGTTGTGCTTCACCGTCACTGTGGTGCCCTCGGCCACGGTGGCGCCTATGCCTGTGGCCTGGAGGTGCTTAAGCTCAAATGAGTGGATGCCAAACTTTGCGCTGACGCTGCTCCCGGGCAGGAATGCAAGATAGTAGACACCGCTTTGCGGCACTGTGAATGTGCCCTTGGCTGTGCCGCGACTCTGGCCGCCTGCAATGTAACCCTCGTCGCCGCTGGCCACGGTGGTGGTGAATGCCGACGGCACGTCTTTGCCGGCCAGCAGCAGATCCAGCTTCGACTCGCCGTTGAGCGGGTTGGCAGCGTCGGTGCCTGCAATGCTGTAGCCGAATGTGGCCTCATAGCTCGCGCCTGCCTCAAGGCTGAATGCCGGTGCCTCATAAAGGCTCGGAGTTTTCCACTGCTTCATCCAGTCGGTGTAGGTGCGTGATGCATACACGGCTGTGTCGCCGCCTTCGGTGGCCACGGCCCACTGGTTGGAAGTGGCGGTGGGGTGGTAGTGATACCATTCGCCCTCGCGTGTGGCGAAGTCGGCCATGTAGGGGGCTTCTGTTGTCACCGCAATGCCCTGTGCGGGAGCTTCGATGGCAAACTGGTCGGTCACCAGATAGCCCCACGTGTTGGTGGTGGTGCACCGCACGCCCAGGTAGTAGTCGCCCTCATTGGCAATGTCGACGGTCGCCATCTCCTTTGTGGCCTTGTGGTCGGCGTTGAGGGTGTCGGTCAGCTCAGCCACTTTTATGGTCATTGCCTCGGGCTTGGCGTCGGTGCCAAGATACACGGCAAAATTCTGCTTGTATTTGTCGGCTGTGTTGCCAGTCATCGTTTTCCAGAAGAAGCTCACGTTGTAGGTGCCGGCCGGGATGTGCACCCGGTTGAGGTATGCCCAGTCGCCGTTAATGGCATCGGCAGCCTTGGCGTTGTGCACCAGCGAGCGAGTGCCCTGGTAGGGGGTGTAGCTGCTCACCGTCCACTTCTTGGTGGCGTCGAGCTGCAAGGCGGCGTTGTCGCTTGTGTTTTCAAAGCCAATGGTGGCTGGCACGCTGAGGGTGGCCCACTTGGTGGGGCCTTCGGTCTGGAATGTGTTGTTTTTGGCGTCGGCATCGCCGTCGCATGTCATGCTCACGGCAAAGGTGTAGGTGCCGGGCTTGGTGAACTGTGCCTTGCCGGCCAGTGTGCAGGTGGCTGTCTCGCCGGCCTTGATGGTGCCGTCGTATGCCCCGGTAATGGTTTGCTCCGACACCGTCTTGCCGCCGTCGGTGCCAGTCACTTTGCAGGTGAGTTTGGCCCCGCTAATGTCGGTCATGCCATAGTTGGCGATGGCCACGGTCAGCTGGCCGTCGGCGGGGTCATAGCTGCTGCCGGTCACGCTCGAGCTGGCGCCTACCAGTGCCACTTCGCTGGCCGCGTCCACTCTGAAGTCGTCCACAAATATTTGGTCGCTGCCGTCTGTCACCAGTATGGCGAAGTGGTAGTTGCCGCCGGCAGTGTCGGGAATGTCGAAGTAGGCGTTGGCATAGCTGTATCCCTTGCCGTTGACGCTGATGGTGCCGAGCACCTTGGCATCGGTCAGCAGTCCTTCGAGGGACGGGTCTTTGGTGAGCAGAATTTGCATTTTGCTTGTTCCGTAGGTGGTGCTGAGGCCGTAGTAGAACGACACTCGGCCCTTTTGGCCTCCGCCGAGCGCAATGGCCGGCGACACGGCATAGTCGTTGTGCTTCACGCCAGGGGCGTTGTTG
>CALBLR010000034.1 GCA_937896015.1 uncultured Prevotellaceae bacterium
GGTGACAAACATAGCCGTTGAGGTGGTGGACAACGACCACAGTACCATGTCGGGCCGTTTTGTTAACCGCATAGCCGCCTCCCGCTACTTCAAGTTTATGGGCATGAAGGACAGCTATGGCGATGCCCTGGCCGATGTCGACGACTTCAAGGCCGACCTGATAGTGGAGATCCCGCATGGCTATGAAAAAGATATCGCCTTGGGCAAGACTCCGCAAGTGCTGATTGCCGCCAATGCCGTCAACGGCACCAAGGGCAGCATGGGCAATGCCTATATGTCGAGCATGGCGGCAATGAATCTTGATAAAGACGTGGCTGAGCTACAATCCAAGGTATCGTCGTTATACCTCTATAACAAGCACTTGAATTACAAACTGTTTATGATCCCGTCGCTTGTTGCCATACTGGTGATGCTGATGTGCGGCTTTTTGCCGGCGCTCAATATCGTGAGTGAAAAAGGAGAAGGGCACAATCGAGGCCATTAATGTGACTCCTGTGGGCAAATTTACATTCATTTTGGGCAAACTCATTCCCTACTGGATCATAGCTCTGGTGGTGATGTCGGTGTGCCTTGTGATAGCGTGGCTGCTGTATGGCATAACCTCGGCGGAAAATTTGGGACTGGTCTATATGCTGGCTATGCTGTTGGCCCTGTTTTTCAGCGGGTTTGGCATACTGGTGTCGAACTGCAACGACACCATGCAGCAGGCCGTGTTTGTGATGTGGTTCACTGTGGTGTGCCTGATGCTGCTCAGCGGACTGTTTACGCCTGTACGGTCGATGCCGCAATGGGCCTATGCCACCACCTATGTCAACCCTATGCACTATTTCATCGATGCCATACGCACGGTGTTTGTGCGCGGAGGCGATTTTCACAGCATCGCCCACCAAGCCGGAGTCCTGGCCGTGGCTGCCATTGTCATCAATTCGCTGGCCATAGCCAGCTACTGCAAAAACAGCTAACGCAATGCAAGCATACACAAAAAGCCAACCGAACTTCGGTTGGCTTTCCGGTATGTTTGGATCTTTTATTGTCAGTCGCCTGAGGGTGTCTCGGTGGCTGTGGGCTCGGTTGGAGCAGGCTCTGAACTGGGCTCGCTGGCTTTGTGCTCGTGCTGCTCAGTCTCGTCGGTGGCGGTGCTGTGCACTTCCTTTATGCTCATGGTGTCTTGCGGCACAATGGCTTTTTCTCTGAACGACTTGAGCGTGTCGGCGCGCAGCGGGGCCGATGAGTCAACATTGGCGTTGGTTGGCACTATTGAGTCTTGGGAGTTCTGCAGCGAGTCCATTTGAGTGGAGTCGGTTACCGCAGCTTGGTCGCTGGTGGCGAATAGGCCTCCATTCAGCGAGAATATTGCGCCTATGGCAATGGCCACAAGCAGCACTAAGGCCAGTATGAACCACCTGGGGTTCAAGTCCTTGATGTTGGCCAGCGGATTGACGCCACTCACCTCATCAATGTGGCACATAACCACGCAATTGCTGTTGCCGGCTTCGGCCTGCATTTGGCTCAGCTTGGCCAGCCGTTGAGGCTCGTCGCCGCCGGTGGGACTGCACATTATGCGCGCAGCCTTGCTTGGAACGAGCTTTTCGGACGCAAACATTGCAAACCTGTCACCAGCTTTCAGGTCGTTAATCAGCTCTACCTTGGCTTTCGAGCTGTAGATGTCGAGCACTTGGTCGCGAGAGTCATATTCTACCGACGGGGCCTCTTCGGCATCACATCTCACCTGCATAATACGGCTGTTGCCCATTTGCGCGGCAAGGCAGCCGCCTTTGTGGAATGCCAGCAGTGCCAATTGGCACGACTTGCGGTTGCCGTCGGCGTGCAGGGCCTCGTCGAGGGCTTCGTTGAATGCTGTGGCGGTAATCTGCTTGTCGCCGCTCACATATGGATATAGTCGCTCTACGAGCGAGTTTAGCATCTCCTCGCTGTCGCACATCACCATGAGCCGCGCTGAGGCAAACGACTCGTCGCCAGGCTGCGGATATATGCAAATACCATCGGAAACGCCTGTATGATAGTTGCTAACTGAACAATTCATTATATCTTCGTTTAATGTACGTATATTTGCCAACGCAAACTTACAAAAATAAAAGCAAAGGCGCAAGTTTTAACCCACTTGCGCCTTTGTGTGTTGTTGTGCCTGCTTTCTTACAGCTCTACAGCGTCTTTCACTTTCTCGGGCAGCAGGGCGTAGTCGATCACCTCCTTAATAGTGTCCACAAAGTGGAATGTGAGGCCTTTGAGATACATCTCGTCGATTTCGTCAATGTCCTTTTTGTTCTCGCGGCACAAAATCACATCGGTGATGCCAGCGCGCTTTGCCGCCAGCATTTTCTCTTTGATGCCGCCCACGGGCAGCACTTTGCCGCGCAGTGTGATTTCGCCCGTCATGGCCAAGTGTTCCCTCACCTTGCGCTGGGTGAACGATGACACGAGCGATGTAACCATAGTCACGCCGGCCGATGGACCGTCTTTTGGAATTGCGCCCTCGGGCACGTGCACGTGCACGTTGTATTTGTCAAACAATTCATAGTCGATTCCAAACAGTGAGCAGTGCGACTTGATGTATTGAAGCGCTATCACGGCCGACTCCTTCATTACATCGCCAAGGTTGCCGGTGAGGGTGAGTTTGTCGCCGCCTTTGCCGGCCTTTGTAAGCACCGACTCGATAAACAGAATTTCTCCGCCCACCGAGGTCCATGCCAGCCCAGTCACCACTCCGGCAAAGTCGTTGCCCTCATAGCGGTCGCGGCTATACTCCGGCGCGCCAAGGTACTCCTTAATGTTGGTTTCGGTAATTGTGGTGGGGTAGTCGTTGCCCGAAGCCTTGGCGCGTGCCACCTTGCGCAGCACCTTCGATATTTTTTTCTCCAGCTCGCGCACGCCGCTCTCGCGGGTATAGTTCTCCACAATTGTGTTGATCACCTGCTTGCCAAACGACACTTCCTTTGGCTCAAAGCCGTTTTCTTCGAGCAACTTGGGCACCAGGTGCTTGCGGGCAATCTCCACCTTTTCTTCGGGAATGTAGCCAGTGATTTCAATCACTTCCATGCGGTCGAGTAGGGGACGCGATATCCCAGCCAGCGAGTTGGCTGTGGCAATGAACAAAATCTTCGACAGGTCGTAGTCGCAGTCAAGGTAATTGTCGTGGAAGTGGCTGTTTTGCTCGGGGTCGAGCACCTCGAGCAGTGCCGACGACGGGTCGCCCTTGAAGTCCTGGCCCACCTTGTCGATTTCGTCAAGCACCATCACGGGGTTGCTGCTGCCGCACTTGGCCAGCGCCTCAATGATGCGGCCAGGCATTGCGCCAATGTAGGTGCGCCTGTGGCCGCGTATTTCTGCCTCGTCGTGGAGGCCGCCCAGCGATATGCGTGCGTACTTGCGGTGCAGGGCATCGGCGATCGACTTGCCAAGTGAAGTCTTGCCCACGCCCGGAGGACCGTAAAGGCATATGATGGGCGACTTGAGGTCGCCGCGCAGCTTCAGCACCGACAGATGCTCGAGTATGCGGTCTTTCACATCCTTAAGCCCGTAGTGGTCGCGGTTGAGTTTTGACTCCACTCGCTTCAGGTTAAACGAATCTTTGGTGCAGTCGTTCCATGGCAGGCTCAGGAATGTGTCGAGGTAGGCATACTGCACCGCATAGTCGGGCGACTGGGGGTTGAGCCGCTCAAGCTTCTTCACCTCTTTCTGATACTGCTTTTCGGCATATTCACTCCAATTCTTTTTTTCGGCGCGTTTGTCAAGCTCGGCGAAATCGTCGTCGCCGTTGCCAAGTTCCTCTTGGATGGTGCGTATCTGCTGCTGCAAGAAGTGCTCGCGCTGCTGCTGCGACATTTCTTGCTGGGTGCGCGACTGTATGTCGGCCTTCAGGTCGATGAGCTGAGCCTCCTTGCTTATGTAGGCATACAACATGTAGGCACGCTTTT
>CALBLR010000035.1 GCA_937896015.1 uncultured Prevotellaceae bacterium
CTCGCTGTTGCTCACGTTCACCTGTGTGGAGATGTGCACCTCCACGCCTATGCTGCGGGCGTAGAGTATGGTGGCCATGTCGCTGGCAATGATGGCACTGATGCCAGATGCGCGGGCGGCGTCCACAATCTGGTGCATATAGTCGATGTCTTCCTCATAGATGATGGTGTTGACGGTGAGGTAGCTTTTCAGCCCCCTCTCGCGGCACCATGCGGCTATGGTGCGCATGTCGTCGAGTGTGAAGTTAACGCTCGAGCGCGAACGCATGTTGAGGCCCTCGATGCCGAAATATATGGCGTCGGCGCCGCCCTGCCACGCTGCGGTGAGCGACTCCCACGAGCCCACGGGGGCCATTATCTCAAAGTCTTTTCTTTCCATAAACAGATAATGATGGTGTTATTGTGTCATTCTTTCTTGCCTGTGATGATGCCCTTGATGTCGTTGAGCTTGTTAAGGGCCTCCATAGGGGTGAGGTTGTTGATGTCGGTGTGGAGTATCTCGTCGCGAATCTGGCACAGCACGGGGTCGTCGAGCTGGAAAAACGACAGCTGCACTCCGCTGCCCGCCGTGGCCAGGCCGCTGGCGGCGGCGCCATCGTTGCGGTTGTTGGCCTCCAGCTGCTTCAGCACCTGGTCGGCGCGGTGTGTTATGGCCTTGGGCATGCCGGCAATGCGGGCCACGTGGATGCCGAAGCTGTGCTCGCTGCCGCCCTTCACCAGTTTGCGCACAAACACCACCTTGCCGTCGATTTCCTTCACGCTCACATTGTAGTTGCGTATGCGCTTAAACGACTTCTCCATTTCGTTGAGTTCGTGGTAGTGGGTGGCGAATAGGGTCTTGGCCCTTGTGGGCGACTCGTGGATGTATTCCACTATCGACCATGCGATGGATATGCCGTCGTAGGTGCTGGTGCCGCGGCCCAGCTCGTCGAACAGCACCAGGCTGCGCTGGCTCAGGTTGTTGAGGATGGAGGCGGCCTCGGTCATCTCCACCATGAATGTGGACTCGCCCAGCGAGATGTTGTCGCTGGCCCCCACGCGGGTGAATATTTTGTCGACGATGCCGATTTTGGCGGCCTCGGCGGGCACGAAGCAGCCCACCTGCGCCATGAGCACTATGAGGGCCGTCTGCCTGAGCAGGGCCGACTTGCCGGCCATGTTTGGGCCGGTGATTATCATTATCTGCTGGCTGTCGTTGCCCAGATGTATGCTGTTGGGCACATACACCTCGCCCGGAGGCAGCTGCCGCTCAATCACGGGGTGGCGGCCCTCGGTGATGTCGATGTCGAGCCCCTCGTTGATTTCGGGGCGGTTATACCGGTTGTCGAGCGACACCCGCGTGAAGGCACACAGGCAGTCGAGCCGCGCGATGAGGCTGCTGTCGAGCTGAATGGCGGGTATGTAGTCGGCCACAGCGGCCACCAGCTCGGTGAACAGCCGCTGCTCGATGATGAGTATCTTCTCTTCGGCGCCGAGTATTTTCTCCTCATACTCCTTCAGTTCCTGCGTCACATAGCGCTCGGCGTTGACCAGCGTCTGCTTGCGTATCCAGCCCTCAGGCACCTTGTCCTTGTGGGTGTTGCGCACCTCTATGTAGTAGCCAAACACGTTGTTGTAGGCAATCTTCAGGCTCGGTATGCCCGTGGCCTCGCTCTCGCGCCGCTGCAGCTGCATCAGGTAGTCCTTGCTCGACACCGATATGTCGCGCAGGTCGTCGAGCTGCGAGTCCACGCCGCGGTTAATCACGTTGCCGCGGTTCACCTGATTGGGCGCGTCGGGGTTTATTTCACTCTCGATGCGGTCGCGTATTATGGGGCACGGGTTGAGTTGCGCGCCCAGGTTGCGCAGCACGTCGTTGCCGCTTTGCATGCACAGCTGCTTAATGGGCTCAATGGCTTGCAGAGCCGACTTGAGCTGCACCAGCTCGCGCGGAGTGATGCGGTTGACGGCCACCTTCGATATGAGGCGCTCGATGTCGCCAATCAGCTCGTTGAGCTGCTCACGGTCGTCGGGGTGCTTGAAGAAGTGCTCCACCACATCGAGGCGGCGGTTGATTTGCTTCACATCCTTCAGCGGGAACAGCAGCCAGCGGTGCATCATGCGCGCGCCCATGGGCGAGAGTGTGCGGTCGAGCACGCTAAGCAGGCTCTTGCCCTCTTCGGCCATCGGCGCCACCAGCTCGAGGTTGCGTACGGTGAACTTGTCGAGGCGCACAAAGCGCTCGGCCTCGATGCGCGCCAGTGTGGTGATGTGCTTGATGTGGGTGTGCTGGGTGGCGTCGAGATAGTGCAGCACGGCGCCCGAGGCTATTATGGCGCTGGTCATGCCAGCCACGCCGAAGCCTTTCAGCGTTTTAGTCTCGAAGTGCTTCAGCAGCCGCTCGGTGGCCGACTCCTCGCTGAACACCCAATCGTCGAGTTCGAAAGTGAGGTAGCGCGCGCTGAAGGTGTCGTCGAATTTGCGGCGCAGTCCGCGCTCAATCAGCACCTCCTTGGGCGCGAAGTTGGCCAGCAGCTTGTCGACATAGGCCACATCGCCCTCCGAGGTGAGGAACTCGCCCGTGCTTATGTCGAGAAACGACACACCGCACTCCTTTTTGCCAAAGTGCACGGCGGCCAGCCAGTTGTTTTCCTTGCGGTCGAGAATGTTGCCGCCCACCACCACGCCCGGCGTCACCAGCTCGGTGATGCCGCGCTTCACAAGTTTTTTGGTGAGTTTGGGGTCTTCAAGCTGGTCGCATATGGCCACGCGCTTGCCGGCGCGCACCAGCTTGGGCAGATAGGTGTCGAGGGCGTGATGCGGAAATCCGGCCATCTCGATGCTCTTGGCGGCGCCGTTGGCGCGCCGCGTGAGAGTGATGCCCAGAATCTCCGATGCTGTTATGGCATCTTCGGAATACGTTTCATAAAAGTCGCCCACCCTGAACAGCAGCACCGCGTCGGGATGCTTGGCCTTCATGGCCAAAAACTGCTTCATCATCGGGGTTTGAACTATATCCTTTGCCATTGTAGTGTATGTGTCTTGATTGTTTTCAGTGGCAAAGATAGTGCAAATCGAGTGCAAAGCATCAAGCTTGCTTGAATGTTTTGCCGAGATGCAGCCTATTTTCTGTAAAGATAGTGCAAATCGAGTGCAAAGCATCAAGCTTGCTTGAATGTTTTGCCGAGATGCAGCCTATTTTCTGTAAAGATACGGCAATTCAAGAGCACTGGCAAAAAAGGCCGCGCCCAATTAGCCGCCGATACTAAGTGGAGTGAGCAGCGCCGGAGCCTGCGTGGGGCTAACGGATTTCCTCAAACTCGGCATCCACCACCTGGCTATCGCAGTAGTCTCCGGCCGAAGCGGTCTTGCCGCCGGCCGCAGTTGCCTCGGCGGCGGTAGTCTCGGTCACAGCCACCTCCTCAAAGTCGACATACTCGCCCTCGTCGCGGCCATACACCTTGCGGCGGCCTGTGTAGGGGTCGCGCTCGCCCGCCTCGCTGGTTTCATAGCCGCCCCCGGCCTGACGGCCCGATTCAAAGGCGCGGCTAAAGTCGCGCTTAATGCGGTGCAGCTTAAACGTGGCGCGCACCAGCGGATAGAGGATTATTGCCACAAAGGCAAGAAACAATATTGTGAGCATACGGCCTATTTCCTATTTTATGAATTAAACATAGCGTGATGATTGCATACAGCCATAGCAAGTGCAAACATCGTGCCACCTCATTACTAACGTGCCGCCCCCACCAAAAATTGCATCACTTCTGCCACACACGCCCGTCAGGGTAAACCACGCGCACACCGGCATCAACCATCTCCTGAGTTGGCGGATAACGCAATTCAGTTTTTCCAAGCACACCAAAAGCCCTTCCTATAGCCTCGTAGCGGCAAATGAAATTTCTGTCATTAGCCACCTTAACCGCACCATATTTAACGTGAGTTCGATGAAATTTAAGT
>CALBLR010000036.1 GCA_937896015.1 uncultured Prevotellaceae bacterium
TGTATCACTTTGATGTGCTTGGCAATGTTTAGCGTCTTTGGCTGTTCGAGTCGGGTGAAGTTGTTGTCCGATGATGTCTGGTTAATGGCCACGCTCACAAGCAGCAGGCCTGCAATGCCGACCACAACGCCAGCAACGAAAGTGAGAACATATTTGATGGTGGAATTCATAGTGAATGTGGTTATTAATTTCACAAAGATAAGAATTTTACCTTTGATTTAAAGTGTTTTAGCCATGTTTTTTAATCAAAGAAATTTTGCAGGGTGCTTTTGGCTTTTTCCAGCCGCTTAACGCCCACTTTCCGCTTTTGTGCGAAGATGTCGGTCTCGATTTCTTTTGCCTTTTGGGCAAATGAGGATTTCCAATTGCCAACCACTCTGCCGTTGTAAATCACAACGGGGTGGAATATGCCGGATCGGTTGTGTGCCCTGTGCTCATGGTGCTTTTCAAGCGCCAACTGGCGGCTCTTGTAGCCAATGAGATACTCATCGTATGGCGGCAGCAGGTGGACCGACTTCCCGATTGCGGCCTGCTGAGGCTGCAAAACAGCGAAACCACCCTTGGCCGGTTGGGGCTTGTAGGCAAACATCTCTTGCCCCATCACCTTCACCTCGTCGAGTTCCGGGGCAATGAGTTGGAGAGCCATTCTGCATTTGCCGACGGGAAGCCCCGTCCACCAGCAGAAGTCTTTGAAACTGGCAGGTGAATGGCTTCGGAAGTATTTGCGAGCCAATGCCGCCAGAGCCTCACCGCCCGAAAGCGTTGGGCTAAGCATGTCTCGGGTGAGTATGTTTTCGGCCAGAGTCCATGTAGCGTCGCTGCTCTGTACAGAGCCAGACACCAAAAGGCCCTCTATTTCGCCGCGAAGAAGTATTTGGTGGATATGGGCCGCATCGCCCGGCAGGCCAAGTTTCGAAATCTCCACTCCAATGCGCTTTTTTGTCAGCGACTTGTCGCTGAGAATGGCTTTCAGCGCCTCTGTGGCTTCATGGAAGTATTGCTCCGAAAAGTCGGCCTTGTTGTAGCTGGGCCACGACTTTATGGTGCTCAGATTCCTGTCGCGGCATAGTTCCAGCATCCACCGGTAGTCTTCGGCGGCAACCGTCTGAATTGTACAGCGCAGCAAGTGAAGACGCACGATTTTGCCCGATGAAAGGCTGTCATTAACGTCTTTCAAACTCGGCCTTTTCATCCGCATTCCCACAGCCCACCGAAACTGGCTGTAGTCCTGTGCCTGCATCATTCCCATCCATGCGACAACGTCTTCCGCCTTACTGAAGCGGGGCGACAGCAGTTGCTGGCAGCGAAGGCGCATGGCTATTGCTTCATCTCTTCCGTTTTCCATAATGCAAATGTATAAAACATGAGGCTCAAAACAAAAGGGCTGTTATCGTGCTGCGCGATGGTGGGTTGCATTTGCATAATGCCTGGTTCCATACTCTTCCCGGCGTTGATTGGCAGTTCTATACCCTTTTCAAGGTCAAAAAAAAGCGATATGGGAATTCCCATATCGCCATATGTCCTATCTCTTTTCGAGACGTTGTGTCGTGCTTGTTGCGCCTGGCACGAGGCTCTAATACTCGTCTTCGTTGAAGAAGAAGTCTTCATCGTTGGTGGGGTAGTCGGGCCAGATGTCTTCAATCGACTCGTAGGTGTCGCCCTCGTCCTCTATCTCTTGCAGATTTTCTATCACCTCCATAGGAGCGCCGCTGCGCTGGGCGTAGTCAATCAGCTCATCTTTGGTTGCGGGCCATGGAGCGTCTTCAAGCTTGCTTGCTAACTCAAGTGTCCAATACATAATCGTTTATTCCTCCTTTGAATGAAACTTATTAGTGTCTGTGTGAAAAATTTGCGCAAAAGTATATACTAAATTTCCTATTCGCAATTTTTCTGCCAATAATTTTCTTCAAACTGATTATGTATGTTGTTAAATCTTGCAAAAACGAAGAAGAAGTCGCTGAGGCGGTTCACATATTTCAGCACCGACGAGCTCACCTTGTCGCGCTTCGACAGTGCCACTATGCGGCGCTCGGCTCGGCGCGTCACGGTGCGGGCAATGCCGCACAGCGACGACAGGCGGCTTCCGCCAGGCAGAATGAAGCCCTTGAGCGGCGGCAGCTCGTCGTCCATCTCGTCGATTTTAGCCTCAAGCTCTTTGATGTCGGCCTCGGTGATCCACTTGATGGCTCCGTGCTTTGGGTCGGCCGGGTCGGTGGCGAGGTAAGAGCCTATGTTGAAAAGCTTGTTCTGGATTTTGCGCAGCATGGCGTGCATGCCAGGATAGTCGAGTTTTGAGTTGTGCGCAATCAGGCCAACCCATGAGTTCACCTCGTCGATGGTGCCATAGGCCTCAACGCGCAGGTCGTCTTTGCTAACTCGCTTGCCTCCAACCAGCGAAGTGGTTCCCTTGTCGCCGGTGAGTGTGTAAATCTTACTTTTCATAATTCTCCTGATATTTAGTTAAATATTCAATTAGTTGCTCAGTGTCGTTGGCCATGGCCGTCATGTCGATGTGCTTGCCGCGGGCAAATATCGATTTGCTCACCTGCACAAGCTCTTGCGCCTGTGCGTCATAGAGGCCGTGCATGTTCACAGCCACTATGCCGCGGCGGTCGTCCTCGCCGTTGACCATGATTTGCGACAGCGTGCTCAGCCACTCATCGAGCGTGCCTATGCCGCCGGGCAGCACCACAAACAGGTCGGACATCTCTATCATCTTCATCTTGCGGTCGCTTAGGTCGCGGGTGGCCACCATCTCGTCGACCACCGCGTCGCCCCGGTGGGCAAAGCGCTCGGGTATCACGCCCACCACGCGCCCGCCGGCATCGTGGGTGGCCTGCGCCACCGTGTGCATCAGGCCGGCGTTGACGCCGCCATACACCAGCGTGTGGCCGTTGCGGCCAATCCATTCGCCAGTGGCGCGCGCCACTGCCTCGTATTCCTCGGGCAGTCCGTCGCGCGACGAGCAGTAGACCGCTATTTTCAAATTCTTCTTCATTTGCTTCTTTTTCGTTGTCGGTGTTTAGTGTTATGTGTTGTGCCGCCTCACAGCACGCAGCTGTCAATCACATGGCTCACCTCCTTGAATGCGTAGGTGTGCTCATGGCCCGTGTCGGTGTGGCGCAGCACCAGCATGCCGTCGGGCATCACGCCGCTTATTGTGGCCTCAAACCGCTCTCCACTTGGCTTGGCAAACGGATGTGGCTTGCCGTCGTTGCGGTACAGCCGGCTGAGGTAGCGCCTGTGCAGGGCCGCCACGGCTTCAGGGCCTTGCGCGCACTGGGCGCACAGCAGCTCAATGCGGCTGCACACGTCGCGCAGCAGGGCGTCAAGGCCGGTGTCGCTGCCCGTGATTTGCTTAAGGCTCACGGGGTTGGGAGCATCGCTCACAAATCGCTCCTGGTTCACGTTCAGCCCCACGCCGGCCACCATATAGTCGATTACGCTGCCCATTAGGCTTAGCTCCAGCAATATGCCGCACAACTTGCGGTCGTGCCAATAGATGTCGTTGGGCCACTTCACCGTCACTCCATCGCCAGAGCAGCGTGCGTCGATGGCGTCAACTATGGCCAGCGACACCGCTTCGCTGAGGCAGAACTGCCTTGCGGCGGCCACCCCCGGCTGCTTCAGCAGCATCGAGAATGTGAGGTTCTTGCCCGGCTCGGCCTCCCAGCTGTTACCCTTCTGCCCGCGTCCAGCCGTCTGTCGGTGGGTGTAGACCACCGTGCCGCTTGGCAGCAGTGCGGCCATGCGCTTAAGGTAGGTGTTGGTCGAAGCCGTCTCGTGCAGCAGGATGTAGCGTGCCATGCGGGGTCTTGTTTATTCGTCGGGAAAAGTCATGCGCAGCGTGCGGCTCTCGTCGGGGTTCACTGTGAGGTCGATGCGCACCGTGTCGTCGGGCAGCAGCCCCTCGATGCGCTCGGGCCATTCAATCA
>CALBLR010000037.1 GCA_937896015.1 uncultured Prevotellaceae bacterium
TTGTGCCGTGGTTTGCCTCCATCTTCACTGCCGAAGACACCTGTGCAAAAAAAGCTGGTTAAGAGTGGGCCGGCAGTGCCGCGCCACCCTTATCCAGCCTTTATGGCTTTTGGCAGAGGCCTCCTCGCGATGGGGTAGGCCCGGATGCTCTCTCTATTTATGTGCCGCCCTATTTGCCGTTTTCAAACTGCCCGTTGATTTTGCCGGCAATTGCGGCCATCTCGTCGGCCGGCAGGCTGAGCTTCTCCTTAAAGAAGTTCATGTCGCTCTCCTTGTTGATGGGCACAAGGTGGATGTGGGCGTGGGGCACTTCGAGGCCCATCACGGCCACGCCTATGCGCTGGCACGGCAGCACCTGCTTCATGGCCTTGGCCACGCGGCGGGCAAACTGCCACAGTCCGGCATACTCCTCGCTGTCGAGGTCGAAGATGTAGTTCACTTCATGCTTGGGAATCACGAGCGTGTGGCCCTTGGCCACGGGGCTGATGTCGAGAAACGCATAGTAGTTCTCGTCTTCGGCCACCTTGTAGCTGGGAATCTCGCCAGCCACTATCTTGCTGAAAATTGATGCCATAGTGCTGTTAGATGCCTATTTCGATGATTTCAAACTGCATTTTGCCCACGGGGGCCTGGACTTCTACCACATCGCCCACTTTGTGACCAATTAGGCCCTTGGCAATGGGAGTGGTGATCGAGATTTTGCCGGCGCGCAAGTTGGCTTCGGTCTCGCTCACTATGGTGTATGTCATTTTTGCGTTGTTCTTCAAATTCTTGATGGTAACCTTGTTGAGCAGTTGCACTTCCTCGGTCTGCAGTTTGCTTTGGTCGATGATGCGTGCGGTGGCGACAAGGTTTTTCAGCTCTGCGATTTTGGCCTCGAGCATGCCCTGGCGCTCCTTGGCGGCGTCATATTCGGCGTTTTCCGACAGGTCGCCCTTTTCGCGAGCCTCGGCTATGGCGCGCACCACATCGGGGCGCTCCACATTTTCAAGGTGTGCGAGTTCCTTCATTTTGGCGTCATAGCCTTCCTGAGTCATATAGCTTATAGCCATGGTAAAAAATGATGTTTAGTAATTAGTAAAAAACAGAAGAATCTCATCGTTTGCTTATGAGATCCCTCGTCGTTGATTATATTTTTTTATTACGCTGCAAAGATAGCCACTATTTTCGTCTCGGCCAAAAATAAGCTGCTTTTTTACCTTTATTAATCATAATATCAGCAGGCTAACGCCGCCACACGCGCCTTACCACGGCCATGCTCACGGCCACTGCCGCCACAGCCACCGCCGCTGCTGCCATGTGGTGGCCGCCATTCACAGCCCACAGGGCCGAGAGGGCCACTGCCAATGCCCACACGGTGGCTGCGGCGCATGCGCGCGCCAGGCGCAGACGGTAGCGGCCGAAGTACACCGCGCCCACAATGGCTGTGTAGGCCACATACCATGCGGCAAACGACATGCCCAGCCCG
>CALBLR010000038.1 GCA_937896015.1 uncultured Prevotellaceae bacterium
CGCTGCGCTCACGGCGCACCTTCTTCTCTGTCACCTCCACACCACAACGGTCGCACACGATGCCCTTGTAGCGGATGCGCTTGTACTTGCCGCAGTGGCACTCGTAGTCTTTTACGGGGCCGAAGATGCGCTCGCAGAACAAGCCGTCGCGCTCGGGCTTGTAGGTGCGGTAGTTTATGGTCTCGGGCTTCAGCACCTCGCCGTATGAGTTTTCGAGGATCTCATCGGGAGAGGCAAGGCTGATCGAGATTTTTGTGAAGTTGTTCTTTATCTTGTTGTTTTTGTAAGCCATTCTGGAATTGCTATAAAGACGTTTGTTTTAATCAAGTTTCACACTCAGGCAGAGGCCGCGCAGCTCGTGCAGGAGCACGTTGAGCGACTCGGGAATGCCCGGAGTGGGCATTGCGTCGCCCTTGACAATGGCCTCGTAGGCCTTGCTGCGGCCCGTGACGTCGTCGCTCTTGATGGTGAGGATCTCCTGAAGCACGTGCGATGCGCCGAACGCCTCGATTGCCCAAACCTCCATCTCACCAAAGCGCTGGCCACCAAACTGGGCCTTACCGCCAAGGGGCTGCTGGGTGATGAGCGAATACGGGCCGATGGAGCGAGCGTGCATCTTGTCTTCCACCATGTGGCCCAGCTTAAGCATGTAGGTCACGCCCACAGTGGCCGGCTGGTCGAAGCGCTCGCCAGTGCCGCCGTCGTAGAGGTAGCACTTGCCATAGCGGGGCACGCCTGCCTTGTCGGTCCACTCGTTGAGGTCGTCGAGGCTTGCGCCGTCGAAGATGGGAGTGGCAAACTTAACGTTGAGCTCGCGTCCGGCCCAGCCGAGAACGGCTTCGAAAATCTGGCCGAGGTTCATACGCGAAGGCACACCCAGCGGGTTGAGCACTATGTCGACGGGGGTTCCGTCGGCAAGGAACGGCATGTCCTCCTGGCGCACCACGCGCGACACGATACCCTTGTTGCCGTGGCGGCCGGCCATCTTGTCGCCCACGCCTATCTTACGCTTCTTGGCCACATACACCTTGGCCATCTGCATGATGCCTGCGGGCAGCTCGTCGCCGATTTGCAGGTCAAACTTCTTGCGGCGCAGCTCGGCGTCGATGGCCTTGCTCTTGCGCAGATAGTTCATGATGCAGGCGCGCACCAGGGCGTTGGTGTGGTCGTCGTTGGTCCAGTGGCTCAGGTTCACGCCCTCGTAGTCGATGGAGTCGAGCACGGCGGCTGTGAACTGCGCTCCCTCGGGCACCACCTCGGTGTCGATGAAGTCGGTCACTCCGGCCGACTCATGGCCCTCGGTGAGCTTGAGCATCTTGTTGATGAGGATGCCGCGCAGCTCCTTCTGGCGTGCTTCGTATTCCTCATCGAGCTTGATTTGCTCGGGGTCGCCGCCGCGGGTCTTGCGCTTCTTGGCGGCGCGCTGGAACAGGCGGGTGCCGATTATCACGCCCTTGAGCGACGGGTTGGCCTTGAGCGAGGCGTCTTTCACGTCGCCGGCCTTGTCGCCGAATATGGCGCGCAGCAGTTTTTCCTCGGGCGTGGGGTCGCTCTCGCCCTTGGGGGTGATTTTACCTATAAGTATGTCGCCCGGCTTGATGTGGGCGCCCACACGCACAATGCCGCGCTCGTCGAGATCCTTGGTTGCGTCCTCGCTCACGTTAGGGATGTCGTTGGTGAGTTCCTCCATGCCGCGCTTGGTTTCGCGCACTTCCAGAGTGTACTCGTCGACGTGCACCGAAGTGAGGATGTCCTCGCGCACCATGCGCTCGTTGAGCACGATGGCGTCCTCATAGTTATAGCCCTTCCAGGGCATGTAGGCCACCTTCAGGTTGCGGCCGAGTGCCAGCTCGCCGTCTTCGGTCGAGTAGCCCTCGGTGAGGATGTCGCCCTTCTCCACACGCTGTCCGCGGTTGCAGATGGGCCGCAAGTCGATGGTGGTGCTTTGGTTTGTCTTGCGGAACTTGGGCAGGTGGTATTCCTTCACCGGCTCCTCAAAGCTTACGAAAGCCTCTTCCTCGGTCTGGTCGTAGCGGATGCGGATCTTGGCTGCGTCCACATATTCCACCACGCCGGCGCCTTCGGCCTGAATCTGGGTGCGGCTGTCGTAGGCCAGACGCTGCTCGATGCCGGTGCCCACAATCGGGGCCTCGCTGCGCAGCAGCGGCACGGCCTGGCGCATCATGTTGGCGCCCATCAGGGCGCGGTTGGCGTCGTCGTGCTCCAGGAAGGGGATCATGGCTGCTGCCACCGATGCAATCTGTTGCGGCGACACGTCCATGAGGTTAACGTCTTCAGGCGGCACCACAGGGAAGTCGGCCTCCAGGCGCGATTTCACCTTGTCGCGCACGAAGGTGCCGTCGTCGTTAAGCGGCGCGTTGCCCTGGGCAACAATCTTGTTTTCCTCGCTCTCGGCAGTCATGTACACCACATGGCTGTTGTCGAGGTCCACCTTGGCGTTCTCCACCTTGCGGTAGGGAGTCTCGATGAAGCCCAGCTTGTTGATTTTAGCATAGATGCAAAGCGATGAAATCAGACCAATGTTGGGGCCTTCAGGGGTCTCAATAGGGCAGAGGCGGCCGTAGTGAGTGTAGTGCACGTCGCGAACCTCAAATCCTGCACGCTCACGCGACAGACCGCCGGGGCCGAGTGCCGACATACGGCGCTTGTGAGTGATTTCGGCCAGAGGGTTGGTCTGGTCCATGAACTGCGACAGGGCGTTGGTGCCGAAGAAAGTGTTGATCACCGACGAGATGGTCTTGGCGTTAATCAGGTCGATGGGTGTGAACACTTCGTTGTCGCGCACGTTCATGCGCTCGCGGATGGTGCGGGCCATACGCGCCAGGCCCACGCCAAACTGGTTGTAGAGCTGCTCGCCCACGGTGCGCACGCGGCGGTTGCTCAAGTGGTCGATGTCATC
>CALBLR010000039.1 GCA_937896015.1 uncultured Prevotellaceae bacterium
CCGGCAGAAGGTTTACGGCGCGATTATCCCGCGCAACGTGCGCCTGAGCGAGGCCCCGAGCCACGGCCTGCCGGCACTGCTCTACGATCCCGCCAGCCGCGGCGCCACAAGCCACATTCAGCTGGCCAAGGAGCTGATAAGCAAAAACCGCGTCCCGCGCTCAGCCGCCGGTGGCCAGGCTTCAAAAGGAATAGCATAGTTGTTTCACTTTACTCAATCAATCACCAATGACTAAATCACAGCATCGCAATGCATTGGGCCGAGGTCTCGACTCGCTCATCTCGATGGACGACATCCAGACGAGCGGCTCATCGGCCATCAACGAAATACGCATCGACCAGATTTCACCCAACCCCGACCAGCCGCGCACCACGTTCGACGAAACAGCGCTCGAAGAACTCGCATCGTCGATTCGCGAGCTGGGCATAATTCAACCGCTCACGCTGCGCAGCACGGGCGGTAGCAGCTATCAGATAATATCGGGCGAGCGCCGCTACCGCGCCGCAAAGCTTGCCGGCCTCGACACCGTGCCCGCCTATGTGCGCACGGCCAACGACAGCGAACTCACCGAGATGGCTCTGATCGAAAACATTCAGCGCGAAGACCTAAATGCCATCGAGATTGCCCTCACGTTCCGCAAACTCATCGACCAGTACAACCTCACGCAAGAGCGTCTTAGCGAGCGCATTGGCAAGAAGCGCGCCACCATTGCCAACTTCCTGCGGCTGCTGCGCCTGCCGGCCGAGGTGCAGCTGGGCTTGCGCGACAAGCGGGTGGACATGGGCCACGCGCGCGCACTGCTGAGCGTCGACAAGGCTTCGCTACAGTTAAAATTATATAACGAGACACTTAAAAAAGGTTTATCGGTGCGCCAGGTCGAACAACTTGCAAAACACTATCAAGAACTTGAGCAGCAAAAGCAAAATGGAGAAACGCCTAAGCCTAAACGGCTGAACAGTAGCGATTATGACGTGCTGCGCAAGCACTTGTCATCATCGTTTGGCGTGAAGGTGGGCTTCACTTGCGACCTTAAGGGTAAAGGAAAAATAACATTCCCATTTAAGGACGAAGATGAATTGGAGAGAATTATTACTATCTTTGACAAAATAAAGAGTGACGCAAAGTAGTGTTTGTGCCACACTTGCTTTATTGATGCGCAATTTAGTGAAACGGCTCGACAGCATTAAAAATATGATGACTGCGGGCATGGCCATGCTGCTGTGCCTGCTGCTGGCATTGCCTGTGCCCACTGTTGCGCAGGAGGTGGCCACGCCGCCTTCAACCCGCGCCTCTAAGGCGGCAAAGCCTGCCAAAGCAAAGCGCCACAAGCGCACGCCCGTGGTGGTGCCGCAAGACCACAAGGGCGGCCTCAAGGCCGACTCGGTGGCGCGCCGCGGCACGGTGAAGGTGGTCGACATGGCCGGCGACACCATCCACTTCAGCTCCATCGATTCGCTGGCTGGCGTCGAGGGTGTGGAAATCATTGCCCCGCCCCACCAGGTGCCGCAGGCCGCCGGACTGGGAGCCGTCAAGGCGTTCAATCCCGACCCCACGCGCGCCCTGTGGATGTCGGTGCTTTGCCCCGGCCTGGGTCAGATCTACAACCGCCGCTACTGGAAGCTGCCCATTGTGGTGGGCGCGTTTGTGGGCCTTGGCTACGGCATGGCGTGGAACAACCGCATGCTCAGCGACTACACCATGGCCTACCGCGACGCCACCGACAACGACCCCAACACGCGCAGCTACATGAACTTCTATCCGCCCACCACCAACGAGAGCGACCTCGACATGGAGTGGCTGAAGAAGGCTCTGAAAAGCAAAAAGGACTACTACCGCCGCTACCGCGACATCTGCATATTCTCGATGGTGGGTGTGTATTTGCTGAGCATAGTCGACGCCTACGTCGATGCCTCGCTGGCACACTTCGACGTGTCGCCCGACCTGAGCATGAGGCTCAAGCCGGCCGTCATCGAGCCGGCCACCGCATCGCGGCTGCCGTCGGTGGGGCTGCAGTGTGCCATCAGCTTCTGATGCGGCGCGCTGAGTGGTGTTGATTTTTAAAAAAGACAGAAACCAATAGGAGAGAATAAGATATGCTAATAAACAAAAAGACGCTGCTGACGATTGCGATGCTGATGACGGCCGCCGCCACCACCCTGGCCCGCCCCGTGCCCAAGCATTCAATCCTCTCAATCAAGGAGACCATCACCGACTCCGCTATTGTGTATCCCGCGAGTTTCGAGACCGACACGCGCGAGATGATGAACAACTGGTATTTGCAGAACTACGCCATACTCGACAAGGACGTGGAGAAGCGTTCGGCTGGCGAAGTGAGCGACGCCGAATATGTGCGCCGCCTCAAGGCCATCCCGTCGGTCATCGAGTTGCCCTTCAATCAAATCGTGCGCTCCTACATTGAGCGCTACATTAAGCGCAACCGCACCCTTGTGGAGCAGATGCTGGGCATGAGCCTCTACTATATGCCCATCTTCGAGCAGGCGCTTGAAAAGGAGGGCTTGCCGCTTGAGCTGAAATACGTGCCCGTTATCGAGTCGGCCCTCAACCCCAATGCCGTGTCGCCCGTGGGTGCCAGCGGCCTGTGGCAGTTTATGATAGGCACCGCCAAGGGTGTGGGCCTGGAGGTGAACTCGCTTGTGGACGAGCGCCGCGATCCCTACCGCTCATCGGAGAAGGCCGCTGTGTATTTCAAGCAGCTGCACGACATTTATGGCGACTGGTCGCTGGCCATCGCGGCCTATAACTGCGGCCCGGCCAATGTCAACAAGGCAATTCGCCGCGCCGGGGCCGAGAGCAACCCCGACTTCTGGACCATCTA
>CALBLR010000040.1 GCA_937896015.1 uncultured Prevotellaceae bacterium
ATGGCCATGTTCATCCCGCTGATTGGCGGCACGGGCGGCAACGTGGGCACACAGTCGAGCGCAATCGTGGTGCAGGGCCTGGCCAACGGCAGCCTCAACATTCGCAACGCCATGCGCCACCTCGTGAAGGAGCTTGGCGTGGCCCTGCTCAACGCCGTGTTCATATCGGCGGTGGTGTTCATCTACAACTGCATCAACCCCAGCGACCCAGACCCGTGGCGCGCCCACGTGACCACCATGGCCGTGTCGCTGTCGCTGTTCTGCGTTGTGATTTTCGCCTCGATATTCGGCACTTTCGTGCCCATGACGCTCGAAAAGCTGAAAATCGATCCCGCCATAGCCACGGGCCCATTCATATCAATCACCGACGACATTGTGGGCATGCTCATATACATGAGCATCAGTTCGGTGCTCATCGACACCATTTCGCGCTCCATGTTTGGCTAAAAGCAAACTGACAACAATAAAAATAAACGACAACAATAATTTTTTTCCAAAAAAGACGATGAATAAGGTATTAATTATCGGTTGCGGCGGCGTGGGCACCGTGTGTGCCTGCAAGTGCGCCAAAAACCCCGATGTGTTCAACGAAATCGTGATCGCATCGCGCCACAAAGAAAAGTGCGACGCCGTGGCTAAGGCCATCGGCGCCCCCAACATCACCACCGACCAGGTGGACGCCGACGATGTGAAGCAGCTGGTGGCCCTGCTCAAGAAGCACAAGCCACAGTTGGTGATCAACCTTGCCCTGCCCTACCAAGACCTCACCATAATGGACGCGTGCCTGGAGTGCGGCGTGAACTACCTCGACACGGCCAACTACGAGCCGCGCGACGTGGCCCACTTCGAATACAGCTGGCAGTGGGCCTACCGCGAGCGCTTTGAGAAGGCAGGCCTGACGGCCATTCTGGGCTGCGGCTTCGACCCGGGCGTGAGCGGCGTGTACACTGCCTATGCAGCCAAGCATCACTTCAGCAAAATGGAGACGCTCGACATTGTGGACTGCAACGCAGGCAACCACGGCAAGGCTTTCGCCACCAACTTCAACCCCGAAATCAACATTCGCGAGATCACCCAGAAGGGCCGTTACTACCAGGACGGCAAATGGGTGGAGACAGGCGCCCTCGAAATCCACAAGGCTCTCACCTACCCCGAAATTGGCAAGCGCGAGAGCTACCTCATGTATCACGAGGAGCTGGAATCGCTGGTGGTTAACTTTCCCACCATTAAGCGCGCCCGCTTCTGGATGACGTTCGGACAGGAATACCTCACCCACCTGCGC
>CALBLR010000041.1 GCA_937896015.1 uncultured Prevotellaceae bacterium
TAGGTGTCGAGGTCAAACTCAAAATGCCCGTTCTCCTTTACCGACTTAAATTCTCCGTTGCTCACCGGCACTGCTATTGTATCGCTGTCGGCGCAGAAATATCCATATAATTCCACCTGATGTGCCGCAGGCAGTGCCGATTCGTCCAAATCGTAATTCCACAAGCGCAGTTTGCCCTTGATGCCTGTTATTGGTTCATCGAACACAAATGCGTCTTTCAGATGCCAGTAGTAGTTGTCAGGGTCGTCATCGCCGGCGCAGGCCCAAATGCTGTTGTTGGTCTTGTGGTCGATCCGTTCAATCGTCACGTATCCTATGATTGCGCCCGATGGCATTTCCTTGAAGTCGGGCACGTTGCCAAATTTCACCTCGTTAAGCACATCCTGAGCCCATTCGAGCGGCATTTGGTTGATGCACCTCGCCGTGCATGCCTTGCTTGCATGAATAAGGATTTTTTCGGGAATCTCCTGTGGTTTCCACGAGCGGTTCTCAATGTTTTTAATGCCATGGCAAATCAGAGTGGCCCATGGCTGCTGAATCGATAATACTTTCATGATCTACATTGTTTTTAGAGAGTGATTAAAGTTGGTTACAGTCCCAAAATTAATGAAATCCATATTCCCTGCCAAGCAATCACCACATAATTTCATGAAATCAACTCTCAATCCTTATTCCGCAAAAAGAAAAAAGTGGGTTGCTGCAGCGCCGAAAGCAGTAGTGGCCCGGCATGCCACGTCTGACGGGCGTAGCCCTGCTTCAGCGCGCAAGCTAAATCACGCCAAACAACCTACATTGACTGTAATTGTTTATGTGTAATTAATTGATTAATAGTAGACTGCGGTGGCGTTGCATGCCATGTCCCAACAGCTTTCGTCGATTCATCACACGCCAACTCGCCTGAATTGCGACTTTTTCAGTGCTTCAGGCATGTCACGTCCTTACGCTAAATAACTGGTTTTGTGCATGCTGGCATAATATTGTTTTCTCATGCTATGAAATAGCAAAGGCTGCGTTGAAAAATGTGTAACACAGCCTATGTATATTTTATGAGAATTTGTCGGTGTTGGTTAGTCGCTAACCCAGGCGTTTTGGTAGGCGGCGGGGAGATCGTCAATGTCCTTTATCAGCTGGCAGTAGTCGTTGCTGCGGGCCACATACACGCGATAGGTGTTGCCCTTTAGCCTGATGCCTGCATTCACGTCGGTGTGGGCGGCAATGTATTTTTCGGCCTGAGCTTTGGTCTTGAAACTGGACACTATCAGATAGTATCGCCCTGTGCCAAGCTGGCTTTCGTCGGTGTTGCTTTGCCTCTCATTCGCAGTCGGCTTCTGTGCAGGGGCTGCCGCACGCTTAATCGTCTGGCGTGGCTGCTGCTTGATTAGCGGAATGCTCAGCGAGGCCGTGTCCTGATGACTGAAGTCAACAGCCACAGGGGTGCTGAGCATGCAGTAGAGGCCCAGCAGCCCAATAATCGAGGCTGCAATGCGCATATAGCTGCGCACAAACAGGTTGGCGCGGCTTGGCTCCTCGTCAGCGAAACTGATGGTTCTTGCGGTCCCGCGGCCGGCATCGGCTGCGCTTTGCTGCGCTGCCTGCTGCAGTGCGGCCAGCGGTTGCATCTTTATGGACTTCAGGCCAAAGAACTCGTCGTTGGCGCTGGCGTGATAGAATGGGGTGAATTCAACTTTTGAGTCACTGTTGAGCTTAAAGAATCCGAGTTTGCCAAAAGGCACTTCCTCGCCGCCATCAAGAAGCTGTCGGTAGAGGGTGACGTGGCTGGCGATGGTCTTCATCGCCTCATCGTAGGTGATGCCGTCGCGGCGCACCATCGACTGTGCCAGCAGGCCGTCGTTGTGGCTCACCGATGCATTGAAGCTCACGCAGCGGCGCGGCTTGTTGATGACGCCGGCGGCTTCATTGGCGGTTGAAGGCTCGTATTGCGCGATCAGCGCACCCCATCCGGGCACTATCACGCAGTCGTTGCACGACATCAAGTATTCTATGTGCTCAATCATTGAAATCATACAACAAAAGTAGTCATTTTTTGCCACATTTCAAAGCGTTCCGTTTCCTTTTTTGCCACGCAATTCCGCCGCAAAAAAGTTCCCGAAAAACCTTCAACTATCAACTATCAACTTTAAACTTTAATGCAGCGAGCCGAGCATTGCCTTCACTTCCTGTTCGGTCATGCCGTGCTGCAGGGCAAGTTTGGTGTCGCGCTGCACGTCATCCTCGCTAAACCTGAGTTTGCCAAGCATGGCGCGCAAGGCGTAGATGTATCCGTCGGTGCCGTCGATTTGCAGAGCGTTGCGAATGTCTTCTTCGGCATTGTTGAGTTGCTTGGTCATCAGATAGCAGTGGGCGCGGTTGGCCAGAATTTGTGCCGACGGTCGTGCTTTGATTATTTTGCTGTAGCACTCAATGGCTTTGGTGTAGTTGCCGTTCACTTCATTCAGTTTGCCCAGGCCCTCTTGAGCCAAAGCTGAGTTGGGGCTGATTTTTAATATCCCCATAAACTCATCTTCGGCAGCCTTGTAGTCGCCACGTTGAATGTCGATGATGCCCAGGTTGTAGCGTGCCTCGGTGTTCGACGGGTCGAGTTCAACCACGCGGCGGTAGTCGCGTTCCGACAGGCTGATGCTGTCGATGGCCATGTAGGCTGCGGCGCGGTTGCTGATAATGGTCACCGCATTGGGTGTCATGTCAAGTGCCAGGCTGTAGTTCTTTATGGCCTGCTCGTTTTTGCCCTGATAGCGCTGCAGGGTGCCTATGTTCGACAGCAGCAGCGAGTTGTTGTGGTTGGCTGGATCGGCCTTGATGGCGCTGCGCAGGTGCTGCTCGGCCTCAGCCCAGCGGCTGGCCTTGATGCACACCTGTGCCGA
>CALBLR010000042.1 GCA_937896015.1 uncultured Prevotellaceae bacterium
GTTTCTCTCTGTCTCGGTGCGTTTAGTTTAGCCCAGCACTATTGGGGCAAAAAACTGAGTGGCGTGGAAATTGGGCTTGTCGAGCGCAATTGGAGCCCACGACACGTAGTGGGGGTGGGCCGTCTTGTCGGCGCACTTATAGAAGTTGCCCATTATGTGCGATGGCTTGTGAGCCGGGTCAATGCCCACAAGGCTGAACGGGATGGCCACTGTCAGGTCCCAGCAGAATGTGCCGTGCTTTTCGTCAAATGGCTCTGTTCCGCACGAGGCATAGCGCTTGATGCCGGCTATCTGCTCATCGGTGAGGCGCACGGCGTTGGGCCGCGTCACACGGTGGCTGGCATTTACGGTGCCAATGCAGTTGAACTCAAAGTTCCAGTATTCATCGCTGCCTGGCACCTGCATGAAGAATTCCACGCAGCTGTCTTGTGCCACAGGGCTCAAGTTGGCCGTGTTCACTGCGCGAAGGTCTTGGCAAATCACCGAAAAGTACACATACAGGTATTTGTCGCTGTATGCCGTCACCACTTGGCAGTCGGGCTTGTAGGAGTGCACTTCGGGCCAGTTTATGCGGTCGAGCCGCGTGTGCTCAAGGTTCTCATCAAGATATTGGCCCACTTCGTCAAACGGCATGACGTCGAGCCGCTTAATGTATTTTGATGTTATTGTCAGCTTGCTCTCCATATAGGTTTATGATGCTTTAAAAATTGAAATATACCTTGACGCCCGTAATCAGTCCGTAGAGCGACAATGCCAGTATTATGCTGCCCATTATGCGGTTGATGAGCCACATGCTGCGAATGTTGAAGTGTGTGCGCACCTTATTCACAAAGAATGTGATCACGGCCCACCACAGCAGCGCGCCCACCACAATGAACAAATAGCCAAGCAGGATATGATAGTAGCGGTACTCTGGCAGAGGGAATCCAAAGCGGGCAAACAGGGGGATTATCAGGAATATTATAAGGGGGTTGGAAAGGGTGAAGAAGAATCCTGTGAGGGCGTCCTGCACATAATTCTCTTTCTTGTCGTGCGGGGTCTTCATCCGGCTTACCGGGTTGTGGCAAATGAGGTAGACGGCGTAGACCGTGAGAAGCACGCTGCCAATTATTTGCAGTATGCTTTGGTTCGCCTCAATCCAGTCGGTGACAATCGACATTCCCAAGCCGGTCAGCAGGCAGTAGAACAGGTCGGAGACCGAGGCGCCAACGCCGGTGAAAAAGCCCGATTCGCGGCCCTTGTTGAGCGTGCGCTGCACGCACAGGATGCCAATGGGGCCCATTGGTGCCGACAGAATAACACCAATGGACACACAGCTTATGATTATTGACAATAATGTCTCCATTCACTCTATTGATTGCAAGATGCAAAGTTAATAAAAATATTTGTATTTATGCTCTGCCATCCGTTTTAGCACACTGAAAAAACGCAGCGCATTGCCATGGTGCGGCAGTGCGCTGCGAGTGTGTATGCTGTTGTGGCATTTTACCGATAAAAAAAGAGACAGCACAGTTATAAGCCGGGTTATGTGTCGGCCTGCGCAATGCAGGCCGCCGCTTGTCATTTATCTGTCCGCACTGTTGCCAGTGCGGTATAGCAGTCCACCCCTCGGCAATGGACGAGTAACCCTTGAATGCCGATATACTTGACCTTGCAACTCACAGGTGGTGCGTCACACCATGTCGCCATGGTGCCCGGTGAGCTCTTACCTCGCCTTTTCACCCTTACCGGCCGTGGCCGGCGGTTGTTTTCTGTCACCTTAACCC
>CALBLR010000043.1 GCA_937896015.1 uncultured Prevotellaceae bacterium
CCGACGCCTCGGCATTCCAAAAGTCGATAGAGCCACTGCTGACGCCGGCGCGCTCACGCGCACTGGTGCTTGGCACTGGCGGAGCGTCGAAGGCAATAGCATACGCCCTGCGACAGCTGGGTGTGGAGGTGCAGTTTGTGTCGCGGCGCAAGACGGCCAGCACACTCACCTACGAGGAGCTGACCAAGGCCATGATGCACAGCCACAAGATTGTGGTTAACACCACTCCGCTGGGCATGTATCCGCACGTGGACGAGTGCCCCGACATTCCCTACCGCTTTATCACCAGCGAGCACTTGTGCTACGACTTGATATATAATCCCGACGAGACAAAATTCATGCGGCAATGCCGCCAGCATGGAGCCACAGTGAAAAACGGGCTCGAAATGCTGCTGCTACAAGCGTTCCAGTCCTACGAGATTTGGAACATGAAGTGACACCGCCCTCTTCTTCCATCACGACATGGCCGACTCAAGCCGCACCCCGCTGCTCGCCACCGTGCCCATGCTGCGCATCCTGGTGCCAATGGCTTGCGGCATTGTGGCATTCGAGCATTGCGGCAGCCCTGTTGCGCCCATAGCGGCGGCGGTGGTGGCTGCAGCCGTTTTCGTTGCGCTAAAAGTGGCGGCAAGGCGAAGCCTGGAGCGCAGACAAGCACTGAGGCCGCTGCACACTGTGCCCATAGCACTGGCCGCAATGTCCATAGGCTGGTGCGCCGCGCTTGTGCAGCAGCCTGCCACGCTCGACACTGGCCGCATCAACGGCACTGTGGCTGTGGGACGCATCGACATGATTTCGTTCCGCGACTTCTCGGCCGTCGCCAACGTCACGCTGCTGCAAAGAGGCAACGGCGCCCCACTGCCCCACTCCATTATAAGGCTGAGCACCAGCGGCTGCGACTACAGCCTGCGCCAAGGCCAGTTGGTGGCCTTCAAGGCCGACCTGCAGCCAGTGCGCAACATGGGCAATCCAGACGAAACCGACTTTGCCGCCCTGCTAAGGCAGCAGGGCATCATCTACGCGCAGCACATAGGGCCCGGACAGCGGCTGATTAAGGTGGGCTGCGCCCCAACACTGCTCAACAAACTGGGCAACGCCCGGACGACAATGATGCGCCGCATAGCCTCGGGGCACACGCAGCAAGGCACGCAAGACTTTGTGGCCGCCCTGCTGCTGGGCGACGACAGCCTCATCGACAGCGACACGCGCCGCGACTTTGCCAATGCCGGCATTGCCCACGTGCTGGCACTGAGCGGACTGCACGTGGGACTAATAGGACTGGTGGTGTGGTGGCTGCTGATGCCGCTCGACTACGTGCGGCTAAAAAGGTTGCGGCTGGCGCTGACACTGGTGGCTTTGGCGGCATTCGACATGTTCACGGGACTCCAGCCGTCGGTGGTGAGGGCAACGGTGATGACTGCTTTTGTGACTGTGGCAGTGATGATGGGACGCAAGGCTTCGCCGCTCAACTCGCTGGCGGCTGCCGCCACACTGACGCTGCTGTTCTCGCCATCGGCACTGCACAATGCCGGATTCCAGCTGAGCTACACCACGGTGGCGGCCTTGCTGGTGTTTGGCCGCCGCACGGCCAACGCCGCCACACGCAGCACTCTGGCCTACCGCATAGGCACCCTGGCCGCCACATCGGCCATTGCGTCGCTGTCGACAATGATGCTCACGGCGCACTACTTCCACAGCATACCGCTGCTGGCCGTGCCAGTGAACATGCTTATTCTGCCCACGATTCCGGCATTCATGGTGGGAGGCATAGCCTATGTGACGCTGTGTGCCACCGGACTCGACTTTGCATGGCTCGGCAAGGCACTCGACGCCTACTGCCAGGCCATGCGGTGGCTGGTGGACGGACTGTGCGCCATGCCGGGCTCGCACGCAGAGGGACTGTGGGTGACTTCGGCCGAAGTGGCCATCTACTTTGGAATAATGTGCTGCATGGCATTGTGGCTGAAGCGGCGCAACCGCACGCCGCTGCTATGCGCCGCCGCACTGCTCGCCGCCGGCGTGGCGCATGCGGCTGTGGAGGCATGGCGCACGCCGCAATCGGGCCTTGTGGTGTTCAATTCGTTCGACTCCACTCCCATTATGGCCTTCAGCCACGGCAATGCTGTGGTGTGGGTGCCCGACAACGACACCTTCGACATGCAACGCTTCACCGACGCCAACAGCGGATTTATGGCACACCACGGCATAAGGCAGCTGCGGCTGGTGGGCGAGCTGCACAACCCAGAGGCGCTAATCAAGCCGCCATATGCCCATCTTGGCGGCAAGCGGCTGGTGGCCATAGGGCACGGCAGGTGGAAGCATGCGCAACGGGTGCGCACACGGCTGCAAATCGACATGGCCGTGGTCACACGGCAGTTTCACAGCGACATTGGAATAGTTGACTCGTTGTATGCCGGCGGCATAGGCACGTATGTGATTTCGGGGGCAGCGTATGCCAGCGAGCGCAAAGTGCTGATGGAACGGTGCAGCAAACTGGGGCTGCGAACGCACGACATTGCCACCCAAGGTGCTGTGGAGGTGTACGACCGCTAATCGACCCTGCCGGCCGCAAAAAACCGCGCGGCAAAATAGGCGTCACCGAGGTCACTGATCATCACGCCACGCGACGACGATGTGTGGGCAAACTTGCCGTCCTTCAGATATATGCCCACATGGTTGATGCCTCCGCCGCGGCCATTGTTGAAGAACACCAGATCGCCCTCGCACAGGTCGCCACGGTCGATGCTGCGGCAATTGCGCTCATACATGCGCGCCGAGTTGCGCTGCAGCTTTTTGCCATACACGGCCTGATACACCATCATCACGAAACCCGAGCAGTCGGCGCCGTCCTTGCCCGTGCCCGCATACTTGTAGGGGGTGCCCAGCCACCCCTTAATCTCTTTGTAGAGCCGGCGGTTGTCGCCTGGGCCGAGCTTGACATCGAGAGTGGCCCAGCCGTCGGCACGGCCCGAAGGCGCCCCGCCGCCGCGCGATGAATAGGACGCCCCGCCGCGCACGCTGCGCTTCGAAGTGCCACACGACGCAGTTGCAAGCAGCAATGCCATAAGGCAGCAGGCGAGCAAATGAAAGCGGTTAGATGAATTCAGCATATCAGTCAGCTAATAGCAACGAAAAAAGCCATACGCTCCACTCCCCTGCCTCCTGTTGCGGCAAGCGCGTGTGTGCACGTATGGCTTGATTTATTTTGAGCCGGGCTATAAGCACGCTGCGCTACTCGGCAGCGGCTTCGCCCTCGGCCTTAGTCTCTTCGGGCTCAACAAAAGTGGTGATGCCGGCCTTAACCAGGATATTGTACCACGAGATGAGTTTTTTGATGTCGGTCTTGTACACACGCTCCTGGTCGTACTCAGGCAGCACAGATGCCATGAATGCGGCCAGCTGCTCGGGCTCCTTATAGTCGGCGGCGTTGACCTCCTTGCCCTCGAACTTTTTACTCACCGACTCAAGCACATCGGCCAGAGGCACATCATCGCCGGTGGTGTAGATGGCAATGTCGCCAAGCGAAATGATTTTGTCGCGCGAGTGGGCGGCAAAGCGCTTTTTGTCGGCCAAGCCCTCAACGATGATCATGTTTTTACCAAACGAGATGAGTTTGTAAAGACCCGGTTTGCCCGAGATAGCAAGTATTTTCTTAAGCATTGTGTTGTTTCTGTTTTTATATGTGTTAATTCAAAAAAAATGCGGAGTCACCGCCTGTCTTATTGTTGCAAAGATAGCCATAAAAAATGACTTGAGCCCACTATGGAAGCATTTTTTAGCCCAGACGGCCAACCAATGCCACAATTTGCGGCAACACTGGCCGCCGACCGTCGTTGACCACCACATGCTCGCCATCGAAGCCGGTCAGTTCGGCCTGCTGCGCTGCCATGCGCGCCTTCACAGCATCGGGCGCAAGGCCGTTGCGCCTGACAACGCGGGCCACACGCACATCCACAGGGGCATCTACTCGCCACACACTGCTGGCCATGCGCCACATGCCACTGCTGCGCAGAATGGCGGTCTCGAAAAACGCCACACGCTTTTCTGCCGCCCACTGCCGAACGTCGGCGGCCACAGCCGGGTGGACTATGCCATTAAGGCCGGCAAGAGCCTCGGCGCTGCCAAACACGATGCCGCCCAGGCGGGCACGGTCGAGCCTGCCGTCGGGAAGATACACTTCTGGGCCAAACCGCTCGACAAGGCGCCGGCGGATTTCACCGGATGCGTCCATAAGGCGGCGCGCATTGGAGTCGGTGTCGTAGACGGGGTAGCCCATGGTGCGCAATATGCGCGACACCACGCTCTTGCCGCTGCCAATGCCGCCTGTGATTGCTATAAGTTGTGCCATGTGCGAGAATTAATGCTTTTCAATTATGTAGTCAACACTGTCGGTGGGCAGCTCCACCCGGCGGCACACCGGCGGCACGCTGGCCACGTAGATGGGCACCTTGCTCGATGTGGTGCTGAGGTCGATTGTGTAGTAGTCGGCCACCACGGCAATATTTGAAATGTCGGACTTATACTCGCTTTGCGGCACAAGGCACAGCACATCCACCGACGACGGGAACAGCACAAGAGACTCGCCCGCAGGCACGTTGCGCGCCTGTATCGCCACCTTCTGCTTCTTTTGCACCAGCCGCTCGATGGGCACCATTATCTTCACCGACGACGGCACCAGTTTGGCACCCACCACGGGGGCTATCGACACCCAGCGGTTGAGCGTGTCGGTGAGGCCACTGAGCTGCACGTGATAGGTGTAGACCTCGCTGATTTGCGACAGGGTCTCGCGGTCGGCATACACCACCACAGAGTCGACGTTGGGACTGATGTCGCCATTCTGCACATAGCGCATGTCTGGCTCCACGTCGACATCAAAGCGTATGGGCACCTTTTTGCCCTCCTGGTCGGTGTATTTCACCGACAGCGACTCGGGCAGCACACTCATCACCGACGCGTTGCGGCTTATGACCTTACGCAGTGCGGTGAGCAGCTGCACATTGTTGAGTTTGAGGTAGCCAGTGCCGGCATCGCAATATTTGGTGAAGTCGATTTGCAGTTTGGGCTGCGAGGTGAAGAGATATTTCACAAAGGCCGAGCCCTTGTCGCGCAGGGTTACGGTGATGGTGGTGGGCGGGTCGTTGATGTAGGTCACGTTGGCCGGCTTGTTGATGATTTCAAGCTTCACGTCGATGTCCTGCTGAATGTCGTTGTTAAACGTGATGAAGCACCAAAACACCGCCGACACCAGCACAAAGCCCATGTATTGGAGCACAGCGGCAGTGCTGAGGCTCTTCACAAGCTTCAGCACTGCCGACTTTACCGATGAAACAGTTGCTTTCATAAGCTATCACTTCCCCACTTACCGGGCTTGATGGCAGCGCACAGCGCACACGCCACGCCAGAGACACGTGTGCCTGGCATGGAATATGCAAGTGGCGGCGCGGCTAATAATGGGAAGTCTACTGGTTGTTCTTGATGTCGTTGCCCGACTCAATGGCTGCATTGGCCGAAGGGTAGACACAAGCCTTGTCGATAGTGATCTTCACACCGTCGGCAATCTCAAGCACAATGGTGGTGTCCTTGATCTCGCGGATTTTGCCATAGATGCCACCAGCGGTGGTCACGCGGTCGCCCTTCTTCATGGCCTCGCGGAATTTTTTGATTTCCTTCTGCTTCTTCGACTGCGGACGAATCAGGAAGAAATAGAAAATTACGATGAGGGCAACAATCATTAGGATGTTGCTCCAGCCGCCGGCTGCGGCGCCCGACTGTAGTAAGATTGAGTTAAGCATAACTGAGTTACTTATTTAATTGTGAATTATTTTGCTTTATGGTTACTTTTTGATTAGTTCGCCCTTTTGGCGCAGCTCCTTTACGGCCGAGTTAAGAATGCCGTTAACAAACTGGCCGCTGCGGGCAGTGCTGAACATCTTGGCAATCTCGATATACTCGTTAAGGCTGACATTAACAGGGATTTTCACGAACGACTCAATTTCGGCCAGTGCGATGCACATTATCAGGCGGTCCATGAAGGCCAGGCGCTCGGTGTCCCACTTGTCGGTGGCCACGAGGCTGTCGATGAGCTTATTGTTGCTGTCCATCAGCTGGAACGCCTTGGTGAAAAGCTGCTCGCCAAAAGTGCTGTCTTCCTCGTCCTTGTATTTTGGCAAGATGGGCTGTTCCGCGCCATCCTCGATGCGGCGAATGGTTTTCACCACAAACTGGCCCATTATGTCGAGGTCTTCGTCGGTGCAATACACCGACATGCTCTCAACCTGCTCAAGCAGGTCGGCATCGGGCAGCAGCACCTTCTTCATAAGCTGGCGCCACACGTTGCAGTCGCTGGGGAAGTCGGTCTTGGGCATTGCCATATATTCCTTATACTCCTCGCTGTTGCGCACCTTGTCGAGCATCAGGCGCAGAAACACGTCGTCGTTGCGCCAAGTGAGTTTGTTTTCCTTCAAAAAGTTTTGCAGGGCATCGATGCCGCGCAGGGCGTCGACCAGCTCATTGTCCACAAAGCGCGTGTTGGGGTGCAAATCCTCATCGGTGGGCAGAAACTTGTGCTTTGCCTCATCGAGGCGGAGTTCCTCAAGGTCGGTGAGGTCGACCATGAGCTGAAGCAGCATGTTGTATAACTCATACGACTTGTCGAGGCTCTCGTTCAGTTCATCTTTAGCATCGGAAAAAGTTTTTCCGTCTTTGGTGAGCATGTAGGAATACAACATCTGCACCACTTTTGTTCGTATTAAAACGCGATTTATCATTATGTCGTTTCTCTTATTTTTTGCAAAATTAGTCAAAAACGCCCACTAAACCCAATTTAGGCCCGATATGGGTGCTGTTTTTTTGAAGTTATCCGGCCGTCTGGCCGTCGGCAATGCGCTGGCGCACCACCTCATATATCATAATGCCTCCGGCCACCGACACGTTGAGCGAACTTATGTGCCCAAACTCGGGAATGGCCACGCGGGTGTCGCACAGCTTCATGATTTCGGGCGAGATGCCCGTGTCCTCTGCGCCGAGCACCAGGGCCACGGGGCCTGTGTAGTCGGCCGTTGTGAAGTTGACCGAGCTTTCGCCTGCGGCTCCAACTATTTTAAAGCCGCTGTCGCGCAAATACTTCACAGCCTTCACCAGATTGCGCTCACGGCACACGGGCAAGTAGTTGAGGGCTCCGGCCGAGGTCTTCACCGCATCGGCAGTGACGCCCACGCTGTTGCGCTCGGGAATGACAATGGTGCTCACGCCGGCGCACTCGCAAGTGCGCGCTATTGCGCCGAAGTTGCGCACGTCGGTGATGCCGTCGAGCACCACCACCAGCGGGTTGATGCCGTCGTCGTAGAGCTGCGGCACCACATCGGCCACGCCATAGTAGTCGACAGCGGCGAGCATTGCCACCGCACCCTGATGGTTGCGGCGGGTGATGCGGTTGAGTTTCTCCACTGGCACGCGCTGCACTGGCACGCCATAGTCGCGCGCAGCGGCCAGCAGCTCGCGGCCCAAGTCGCCGTTGATGTCTTTTTTCACAAGCAGCTTGTCGATGCTCTTGCCAGCCTCGATGGCCTCGATGACGGCACGCAGGCCGAATATATACTGTTCGGAATCGTTGTTATGCATTGTCGGAGTTTTTAATTTGTCGGATGAGTGATTTTGCATTCTCGATGGCGGCGCTGTCCACGTCGCGGCCGCTGAGCATGCGGGCCACCTCGCCTATGTGCTGCTCGGCCGTGAGGGCGCGCACAGCGGTGAGGGTCTCGGTGGCGGTGTCGGTCTTGTACACCAGCAGGTGGTGGCGGGCAAAGGCGGCCACCTGCGGCAGGTGGGTGATGGCCATAACCTGGATGCGGCGCGCTATGCGGTTCATGAGCTGGCCTATGCGGTTGGCAATGTCGCCCGACACGCCGGTGTCGACCTCGTCGAAGATGATGGTGGGCAGATTCATGCTTTCGGCAATTATCGACTTGATGCACAGCATGAGCCTTGAAATTTCTCCGCCCGATGCGGTGTCCTTGACGGGCATGAGCTGCTGATTTTTGTTGAACGCAAACATAAACTCCACCTGGTCGGCACCCTTGGGGCCAAAGTCGCAATTGGTGAAGGCAACGCTGAACTGCAAATTTTTCATGCCTAACGACACTGCCAGCGGCTTCAGCCGCCCAGTGAAGCTCTCGGCAGCCTTGCGGCGCGAGCTGGTGAGGCGCGCGGCCAGGGTGGCCACATCGGCCTCGGCCTTGGCGAGCTGCGCCTTCACGGCCTCAATCTCCTCGTCGGAGTTGTCGATGAAGTCGAGCTTTTCGCGATATTGCCGCTGCAGGTCGATGAGGGCGTCGGCGCCCTGCACATTGTGCTTGCGCTCGAGCGCATAGATGTCGTTGAGCCGCGACTCAACATCGGCCAGCCGCTGCGGGTCGTCGGCCAGCTCGCTGTCGACCGAGCTAAGCGTCTGCGCTATGTCTTTAAGTTCGATCACAGTGGCGCTTATGCGGTCGGCTGTGCCGGCAATGTCGCTCAAGTGCTTCTCGGCCGCGGCAAGGCTCTGTGCGGCGGCCGAAAGGCGGTCGATCACCGAGTCGTCGTCGCCGTTGAGTGCCGACGTCACGTTCCACAGCGTCTCTTTGGTGTCGTTAATGTTGCTAAGCTTGTTTTGCAAGGCCTCAAGCTCAGCATCCTCGCCAGGGCGCAAGGCGAGTTCATCGAGTTGGGCAATTTGAAACCGCAGATAATCTTCTTCGGCGCGGCTGCGGCCGAATGCGTCCTGCAGCTGCCGCAAATGCTTTTCGATGCTGCGGTAGGCGGCATAGCTGCTCTGGTACTGTGCCAGCAGCTGGCCGTTGGCGGCAAGACTGTCGAGCACATCAATTTGGAACTGGCGCGAGGCCAGCAGGGCGTTGCTGTGCTGCGAGTGGATGTCGATGAGCCGCGACGTGAGTTCGCGCAGCTGTGCGAGGCTCACGGGAGTGTCGTTGATGAAGGCGCGCGAGCGGCCTGCGGGGCTCACCTCGCGGCGCACAATGCACTCGGTGGCATAATACTCGATGTCGGCAGCATCGAAAAAGCCGCGCATATCGTAGCCCGTAAGGTCGAACTCTGCCTCAACCACAGTCTTCTGCCCGCTGCTGTGGCGCAGGCCGCGCGCATCGGCGCGGTCGCCCAAAATAAGCGACAGCGCACCCAAAATTATCGACTTGCCGGCGCCTGTCTCACCCGTGATTATGGTTAGACCGTCGCCAAAGCCGATTTCGAGGCTGCTGATGAGCGCATAGTTGGATATGTAAAGCCGTGTGAGCATCTGTTTCGTTGTGTTTCTTTATCGGTCGGTGCTTTCGTTCTTTATCTTGTTGAGGCGCGTGGTCTCGGTGGGATAGAGCGGATACAGGTTTTCATACACGCTCTGCTTCTCGGTGGTGTTGGCCTTGGAGTAGATGTTGACCAGTTCGTCGAGCTTGGCGTCCTTAAACATCGACAGGCACACCGACATTGGCGCCACGTCATATATCTTCTTGAGCGTGGCTATGGCCTGCGTAATCACCGCCCTGCCCTTGTCCACACTCAGCGCCATCTGGTCGAGGCCCTGGCGGTGATACTGGTAGAGCACATCGCGAATGGCCGATGTGGCCTTGTCGGTGAACGCGCTTAGCACCGCACTGCGGTTTTTAGTGTCTTCAAATGCCTTCCAGCCCGTTTCACCCGAACTTTGCGCCAGGCGCACCACATTGGCCGCCTTCTCGTAATAGGGCGTGCCGCCCAGTGGCGAGAACGAGTCGAAGTCGATGGCCAGAATCATGTAGGCATAGAAGTTGAGAATGGCGGTGAGATTGCTCTGCATGTCTTGCTCCGAGAACACGAGCGGCTCGTTTTCCTGATAGGCGAAGTCGATTTTCGTGTCCTTGAAGTTGATGAGCGTGGTGGTGTAGGAGCTGTTATACACCGGCCGCGTGGACTGCACCTGCAGGTCGCCCGTCATGCGGTTGGTGGCGTCGTTATACGAGCTTATGGTGAGAAACAGCTTGCACTCAATCTTCTCATTGGCGCCAAACTGCGCGTCGGTCCACTTGTTGGTGTTCATATAGTCGGCAATGGCCTGCTGCAGGGTTTTGAATATCTCCTTGTTGGCATTGGCCACCTTGTCGGCGTTGACCTCAACATTGCAGTTAAGCTCCTGCGCCTGGACAGCCACTGCGGCCACCAGAGCCACCAGCGCCATCAGCAGCCGCCCCGCGCTGCGCGTCAATCTCGATGCTTTGCTCATAATCTCTCTATTCTCTCACAGTTGTTAATATTGTCACTTATTACCAAAGTAGTCTTTCACAAGCACGTCCACAATGTCGCGTGCCACAAGGCTCTTGAGCTTGCACTCGTAGTTGCGCACACGGCCGTCGCGCTGGATTATCTTAATCTTGTTGGTGTCGGTCTGGAAGCCGGCGTCCTTGTCGCGCAGCGAGTTGAGCACTATGAAGTCGAGGTGCTTGCGGTCGAGTTTCGACTTGGCGTTCTGCTCCTCGTGGTCGGTCTCGAGCGCAAAGCCCACCGTCACCTGGCCTGGGCGCTTAATCTCGCCCACCGCCTTGGCAATGTCGGGGTTCTTCTTGAGCCTTATCACGGGCACGGCATCGCGCTCGCGCTTGATTTTGGTCTCGGCCACATGCTCAACGCAGTAGTCGGCCACTGCAGCGCACATTATTGCCGCATCGGCATCGTGGAAGCGGCTGAGCACGGCATCGTGCATCTGCTGGGCGCTGGTCACGTCGATGCGCTCGATGCAGCCTTGCGGTGTGGGGAGCGACACGGGTCCGGCCACCAGAGTCACCTCGGCGCCGCGGGCGGCGCACTCGGCGGCCAGGGCAAAGCCCATCTTGCCCGACGAAAAGTTGCCAATGTAGCGCACAGGGTCGATTTTCTCACGGGTAGGGCCGGCGGTGATGAGCACGCGCCGCCCTGCCAGGTCGCAGCCATGGGCAAAGTGACTGTCGAGCACCTTGAAGATGTTCTCGGGCTCCTCCATGCGGCCCTTGCCCACAAGGTGGCTGGCCAGCTCGCCGGCAGCGGGCTCGATGATGAAGTTGCCATAGCTGCGCAGCAGCTGAAGGTTGCGCTGCGTGGTGGGGTGCTTGAACATGTCGAGGTCCATGGCCGGGGCCACAAACACAGGGGCCTTGGCCGAGAGGTAGGTGGTGACCAGCATGTTGTCGGCCACGCCGGTGGCCATCTTGGCTATTGTGGAGGCCGTGGCCGGAGCCACCACCATGGCGTCGGCCCAAAGGCCGAGGTCAACGTGGCTGTTCCACTGGCCGGTGTTGGCAGTGAAAAACTCGGTGATCACGGGCTTGCCGCTGAGGGTCGACAGCGTGACCGGAGCGATGAACTCACGCGCATTTGGCGTCATTATCACCTGCACCTCAGCGCCAGCCTTAACCAGCAGGCGCGTGAGCGAGGCAGCCTTGTAGGCGGCTATGCCGCCAGTTATGCCCAGAATTATGTGTTTGCCTTTTAACATGTGTATTCTGCCGTTATCCCTGCTTGGTGCGCAGCATTATGCGCGAAAGCACATTCTTGGTGTTCTGCGGAAAATCGCCGTGCATCATCCAGCCATAGTATCCCGAGTCGCGCTTCAGCACATCGGCCACACGCTGGCCCTTGTATTTGCCGAAGTTGAACACCTCCTCGTGCTTGTCGTTGTAGATGATGCGGCCGGCAAGGTCCGCGTTCTTGTTTTGCGAAGAGAACTCCGACAGAAACTGCACATCGTTTTGCAGCGACGGGTAGCGGTCGAGCTGCGCCTTGAGCACCTCGTAGGTGGCACGTGTGTCGGCATTGGCCGAGTGGGCGTCGTCGAGGCTCTTGCCGCAATAGAACTTGTAGGCGGCTGACAGGTTGCGCTGCTCCATTTTGTGGAAAATGGTCTGCACATCGATGAAGCGGTGGCGCGTGAGGTCGATGTCGACGCCAGCGTTGAGAAACTCCTCCTGCAGCAGCGGCACATCGAAGCGGTTGCTGTTGAAGCCGGCAATGTCGCAGCCCTCAAAGGTGCGGGCAAGCTCCTTGGCCACCATCTTGAATGTGGGTGCGTCCTTCACATCCTCGTCGGTGATGTGGTGCACCGCCGTAGACTGAGGCGGAATGGGTATGCCGGGGTTGAGGCGGAGGGTTTTCGACTCCTCCTGCCCGTTGGGATAAACTTTAATGTATGAAAGTTCCACTATTTTGTCGGCCGTGATGTTGAGCCCGGTGGTCTCGAGGTCGAAAAATATTATTGGATTTTTGAGATTTAATTCCATTGTACTAAAAAAATTATGCTTCAAGTACACACCACATCACACCATCATGGGCATCAGCAGCACCAGCAGGTCTTCGCCCTCGGGCTGCTCGGCAGGCACAAACAGGCCGGCGCGAGCGGGGTCGATTAGCTTTATCAGCACGGTGTCGCCCGGGACGTTGTTGAGCACGTCGATTATGTTCTCGCCATTGAAGCTGATCACCATGTCGGTGCCGTCGTAGCTGCACTGCAGGCGCTCGTCGGCCGATGTGGAGAAGTCCACATTCTGCGACGACAGATGAATTTCGTCGGCAGTGAGCTCAAGCTTCACCTGGCCGCCCGAGCTGGCAAACACCGACACGCGGCGCAGCGCATTGAGCAGCTGGGCGCGGTCGACCGAAGCCGTGTATGGGCTGTCGGACGGAATCACCGAGTTGTAGTTGGGATAGCGGCCGTTGACGAAGCGGCACGAGAGTGTGTATTCATCAGTGACAAACACAGCGCTCTTGGAGTCGAAAGTCACCTTTATGTCGCCCTCCTCCTTGTCGAGCACGCTGCTCAAAATCGAAGCGGGTTTGGAGGGCAATATGAACGAAGCCGTGATGCCTGCGGCCACATTGCTCTGAATGTAGCGCACCAGCACGTGGGTGTCGGAAGCCACATAGGCGATGCAGTCGGGCTTGATGTCGCAATACACGCCCATCATCACGGGGCGCAGCGTGTCTTCGCCCACAGCGAATATGGCGTGCTGCACACCAGCCACAAACTTGGCTGCCGGCACAGTGAAAGTCTGCGCGCCAGGCTCCATGGGAGCCTTCTGCGGGAACTCGTTGCCATCGATGCCTATAAAGTTGTATTTGCCGTTCTGGTAGCGGACAAGAATGGCCAGGTTGTCGTCGTCGATGTCAAACTCCAGGCCAAGGTCGGGAAGTTGCTTCAGCAATTCAAGAATCGACCTTACGTTGACCGCAAACTTGCCTATGCCCTCCGATTCGGTGACAGGCACACTTGTGGTGATTGTAGTCTCCTGATCGCTGCCGGTGACCACGAGGCGGCCGTCCTCAAGGCTGAACAGGAAGTTGTCGAGAATTGAAATGGTGTTTTTGGAGTTCACCACCTTGCTCACAGCCGACAGGTGCGACAGCAGGAGCTTGCTTTGAACGTTGAATTTCATATATGTCTGCTTTTTTCTATAATTTACAGTTGCTGCGCGGCGGCCGCCACGCGACCGCACACATTTAACTTACAAATATAGCAATTTTTCAGACATCAGCGCCCCCACTCCCCCGAAAAAAAACGTGAAAGCCGCCCGAAGGAGCGGCTTTCGGCAGAGTTATGCCGTTTTTGCCGGTTTGGCTGCCCCCTTACTTGGCCAGCGACACGTTGACCGACAGGCCGTAGTTGCTGTTGGTGGTGGGATAGGCTGTGGACGACACGAGCGGGGTGTTGACCTGATGGTCGAAATACGCTCCGAGGGTGACGCGCTTGCTCATCACGTAGTTGGCAGTGAAGTTGATGCCAAGGGTGCGCGTGCCGCTGGTGGCCTGCGTGGTGTTGGTGTCGATTTTGCGGATGAGGGCTGTGTTGTTGGCCAGCGAGAAGTCGAAGTTGAGGGTGAGGTCGTTGCTAACTCCCTGCTGCTTGCGCTTGAGTTTGAGCACGGAGTTGAAGTTGGCTATCTTGTAGCCTGCACCCACCACAAAGGTGCGCGATATGCCCTCCACCAGCTGGCCCACCGACACGTTGAGCGAAAGGGTGCGGCTGTCGCGGTACTCGGCGTTGAAGGTGACGTTGTTCTTCATTGTGGCGTTGAAGCCGATGAGGGGCGCGAACTTCTCGGTGATGCTCACCGACGAGATGTTGTAGGGCGACGACGGGATTGGGTTGCCCGTGAGTGCGTCTTGGGTGTAGCCGAGGCCCTCGCCTATTGTCACCCAGTCGCTGTAGGACGAGAAGGAACCCACAGAATAGGTGCACTGGTAGGCGTGAGTGAGCGTGAAGCTCTTGAAGTGGCGCGAGAAGAATGGCATCTTCATGAGGCCGTCGTAGGTGACACGCCAGTTGGGCAGCACCTCGCTCAAGCCGGGGAAGGGGTTGAGGGTGACCTTCGACGCGCTGCGGCCCGAGTAGGCGGCGAGGAATGCCGGCACCATCACGTCGGCCGAGTACTTGCCCACACCTGCTGGCGGTGTTCACTCCTCCGTTTTGGGGGTCAAACGGCTTGCCGGCATACACCGTGCCGGCCAGGAAGCCCGACTCGGGATAGTTGCGCCCGTTGTAGCGGCTCTGCAGGCGCTCGGCCACAATTGGGATGTTGGCCAGAAACTTGTCGAAGGCGTCGCTGTGGTAGCCGTCGCTGCTGCTCACGCCGCGCAGGGCTGTGGCAATGGCAATGTGGGTCTTGGTGTAGCTGCCCGAGTAGATGGTGTTCATGTCGTCGTACATGAACTGCACCTGGTTGGTGCG